>DDSQ01000164.1 GCA_002343845.1 Planctomycetes bacterium UBA2386
GGCTTCACGCAGGACGACGCCCACCTGTTCCTGCGCGAGGACCAGGTCGAAGCCGAGATCACGCGCTGCTTGCACTTCGTGATCGACATGCTGAAGGCGTTCGGCTTCCGCGAGTACGCGATGAACCTCAGCACCCGGCCGGCGAAGAGCGTCGGCAGCGACGAGAGCTGGGCGAAGGCGACCGCGGCGCTGAAGAAGGCGCNNGGCGCGTTCTACGGCCCGAAGATCGACGTCAAGATCAAGGACATGCTCGGCCGCACCTGGCAGTGCAGCACCATCCAGTGCGACTTCAACCTGCCGGAGCGCTTCGACATGACCTACATCGACGCGACGGGCAACAAGACCCGGCCGGTGATGGTGCATCGGGCGCTGCTCGGCTCGCTCGAACGCTTCTTCGGCGTGCTGGTCGAACACCACGCCGGTGCGTTCCCGGTCTGGCTGGCGCCGGTGCAGGCGGTGCTGCTGACGGTCGGTGAACGGCACGCCGAGGCGGCGCATCGCCTGCAGCAGGACCTGCGCGCGCGCGGGCTGCGCGTCGAGGTCGACGACAGCGGCGAGAAGATCGGCCAGAAGGTGCGGGTGCACCTGTTCCAGGAGAAGGTGCCCTACGTGGCGGTGATCGGCGACCAGGAACTCGCCGGGGGCACGGTCACGGTTCGGGCTCGCGGCGAGGGCGATCTGGGGGCCATGGCAATGGCCGCGTTCGGCGAGATGCTCGAGCGCCGCGACCACGATCGCACCTGAGGGGTCCCGGCGATTGCCGAGATTCCCCGGCCAGGCGCCTGCACGCCGGCGTAGGGCAGCGCGTGGCATGCGGCTGGTCAGCATGTTCCGCGGGCGCCGTGATACGCAGCTTGTGACTGTGGTGAGGAGCGGCTGCGACGGCGTCCGCGACTTTCGCTGGCCGGCAGGCGTCGCACCGCGGCACGCAGGTGCCGTTCCCGTCGGGTCTGCCGTTGCAGCGACTCCAGGTGGCACCTAACCTTCCGCCCGCCCGCGCGGGGGTGCCGCGCGATCTCCCCATCCTGACCCGGAGTCCGTACCACGTGTCGTTGAAGTTCCCGAGGATTCATGTCCGGCAGGCCTGATTCGCGCCGTCCCGTGGCGCAGGATCGTGGCCCGCGCATCAACCATCACATCCGCATTCGCCAGGTCCGCGTCATCGACGAGGACAACAAGCAGCTCGGCATCCTGGAGACCGCCGACGCGCTCGCCCTGGCGATCCAGAAAGGCCTCGACCTCGTCGAGATCGCCCCGAACCAGCGGCCGCCCGTGTGCCGCATCATGGACTTCGGGAAGTACAAGTACGAGGAGAAGAAGAAGGAGCAGGCGAGCCGCCGGAAGCAGCACCAGGTCCAGATCAAGGAGCTGCGCGTGCGTCCTGGCACCGGCGACCACGACCTGCAGGTCAAGATCCGCCAGGCGCGCCAGTTCTTCGCCGACGGCGACAAGGTGCTGGTCTGCTGCCTGTTCCGCGGTCGCCAGATCGTGCACAAGGACGTCGGCGAGCAGGTGATCCAGGAAGTGGTCAAGGAACTCGCCGACATCGCCAAGGTCGAGGCTGGCATCCGCGTCGAGGGCAAGCGCATGGTGCTGCTGCTCGGTCGGAAGTAGGTCTCTCCCCGCGCGCCGACACCGGCCCGCCGAAGCAGTCGGGCGAGGCAGCGGCGCGAAGTGCCGCCGGCGCGTAAGTTCGTGTTTTCCCCGCCGCGCCCCGCGCGGCCGCTGCCATGCATCCTGACTTCGAAGAAGTGTTCGGCCTCAACGCCGCCTACGCCGAGAAGGTCTACGGCGAGTACCTGCAGGCCCCGGACTCGGTGCCGGCCGAGTGGCGCAACTGGTTCGACCAGGCGCTGCCGCCCGAGCAGCGGGCCAGTGCCGTCGCGGTGAAGTCGAAGCCGGCCGTCGCGACAGCGACGGCATCGGCGCCGGTCGTGGCGCCGACGAACGACGAACTGCAGCCGCTGGTCGGCGTCGCCGGCAAGATCGTGAAGAACATGACCGACAGCCTGTCGGTCCCGACCGCGACCAGCACGCGCGAGATCCCGGTCAAGGTGCTCGAGGAGAACCGGCACGCCATCAACCGCCACCAGCAGGGTCTGCACCTGCCGAAGGTGTCGTTCACGCACCTGATCGCCTGGGCGATGGTGCAGGCGACGCTGCGCGTGCCGGCGATGGCCGCGCAGTACGTCGAGCAGGACGGACGTTCGTTCCGCCGGCTCGGCCGCTCGCTGAATGTCGGCATCGCCGTCGACCTGCCGGGCAAGGACGGGCGCCGCAGCCTCGTCGTGCCGAACGTGAAGGACAGCGCCAGTGGCGACTTCGCGCGGTTCTTCGCCGCCTACAACGCGCAGATCGAGAAGGCGAGGAAGGGTACGCTGGCGCCCGACGACTTCGCCGGCACCACCTGCACGCTGACCAATCCGGGCACGATCGGCACCGTCAGTTCGCTGCCGCGGTTGATGAGCGGTCAGGGCTTCATCCTGGCGACGGGCGCCATCACCGTGCCGGGCGCGTTCCACGGCGCCTCGCCGGAGACGCTCACCGAACTCGGCGTGTCGCGCGTCATGGTGCTGACGAGCACCTACGACCACCGCGTGATCCAGGGTGCGGAGTCGGGGCAGTTCCTCGACTGGATGCACAAACTGCTGCTCGGCGAGGAAGGCTTCTACGAGGGCGTCTTCCGGTCGCTGAAGGTCCCGTACCGCCCGGTCAGCAACAGCGTCGACCGCCGCCCGCCGCTGGGCAGCAGCCTGCGCGAGGCCGAGAACCTCGAACGCGCCGCGGGGCTGATGACCTACATCCGCAGCTACCGCGTGCGCGGCCACGTGCTCGCCGACCTCGATCCGCTGCAGTTCGAGCCGAAGGACTGGCCCGAGCTCGACATGTCGACGTACGGGCTGACGATCTGGGACAAGGAGCGCACGTTCTTCGCGGACGGCGTGACCAAGAAGCCGTTCGCGACGCTGCGCGAGATCCAGGAGACGCTGCATCTCACGTACTGCCGGCACGTCGGCGCCGAGTTCATGCACATCGCCGACCGCGAGCAGCGCACCTGGCTGCGCGAGCGCATGGAGGGCAACCGCAACGAGGAGCCGCTGAGCACGGACGTGCAGCTGCGGATCCTCGACAACCTCGTCGAAGCCGAGGCGTTCGAGCAGTTCCTGCACACGCGCTTCGTCGGCCACAAGCGCTTCTCGCTCGAAGGCGGCGACACGCTGATCCCGGTGCTCGACGCGCTGCTCGATCGGGCCGCCGAGCACGGCGTGCGCCGGGCGGTGCTCGGCATGGCGCACCGCGGCCGGCTCAACGTGCTCGCGCACACGCTGCAGAAGCCGCTGACCAAGATCTTCGGCGAGTTCGAGGGGCTGCTCGACCCGGCGATGACGCAGGGATCGGGCGACGTGAAGTACCACCTGGGTGCTTCGGCCGACCACGCGACGAGCAGTGGTGCGGTGGTGCAGCTCGAACTGGCCTGCAATCCGAGCCATCTCGAAGCCGTCGACCCGGTGGTCGAGGGCATGACGCGCGCGCTGCAGGACCTCACCGGCGTCGACGGCGACAAGAAGGCGGTCGATCTCGTGCTGCCGGTGCTGATCCACGGCGACGCGGCGTTCGCCGGCCAGGGCGTCGTGTTCGAGACGCTGCAGATGTCGCAACTGCGCGGCTACCGCACCGGCGGCACCGTGCACGTCGTCGTCAACAACCAGATCGGCTACACGACGGCGCCGCAGGACTCGCGCAGCACGCCGTTCTGCACCGACGTGGTGAAGGGCATCCAGGCGCCGGTGTTCCACGTCAACGGCGACGACCCGCTGGCCGCGGTGCGCATGATCCGGCTGGCGATGGACTACCGCGCCACCTTCCACGCCGACGTGGTGGTCGACATCGTCTGCTACCGGCGGCACGGCCACAACGAAGGCGACGAGCCGAGCTACACGCAGCCGCTGCTCTACCGGCAGATCGAAGCGCACCCGACGGTGCGCAAGATCTACCAGCAGTACCTGATCCGCGCCGGCGTGCTGACCGCCGACCAGATCGGCGCCTACGACCAGAAGGTCCAGCAGCGCCTGAAGCAGTCGCTCGACGAAGTGCGCGCCGCCGAGAGCAAGGCGATCGTGCTCGCCGACGAGCCGACGGATCGCGAGTGGACGCCGGACGTGCCGGCTGTGCCGTTGCCCGAGCTGCAACGGCTCACGTCGCGCCTGCTGGAGTGGCCCGCGGACTTCACGCCGCATCCGAAGGTCAAGGGCGTGCTGCAGCGCCGCGCCGACATGATCGCGGGCCAGACCCCGGTCGACTTCGCGACTGCCGAGACCCTCGCGTTCGCGAGCCTCGTCACGGCCGGCATGCCGGTGCGCCTGGCTGGGCAGGACTGCGGGCGCGGCACCTTCAGCCAGCGCCATGCCGCCCTCTACGACGCGACGAACGGCCGCCGCTACGTGGCCCTGAACCACCTGCAGTCGGGGCAGGCGCCGTTCGTGGTGATCGACTCGCTGCTCAGCGAAGAAGCCGCGCTCGGCTTCGAGTACGGCTACAGCGTCCAGCACCCGCGGGCGCTGGTGCTCTGGGAGGCGCAGTTCGGCGACTTCGTCAACGGCGCGCAGATCCAGATCGACCAGTTCCTCGCGGCCGGCGAGGCGAAGTGGACGCAGAAGAGCGGGCTCGTGCTGCTGCTGCCGCACGGCTACGACGGGCAGGGTCCCGAGCACAGCAGTGCCCGCCTCGAGCGCTTCCTGCAGCTCTGCGCCGAGAACAACCTGCGCGTCGCGGTGCCGTCGTGCGCCGCGAGCTACTACGCGCTGCTGCGCGCGCAGGCGCTGGACACGGACCAGAAGCCGCTGGTGGTGATGACGCCGAAGAGCCTGCTGCGTCAGAAGGAAGCCGGCTCCGCCGCGGCCGAGCTGGCGACCGCCGGCTTCGCGGCGGTGCGCGACGACGCGAGCATCCGCGACGCGGCTGCCGTTCTGCGGGTCGTCTGCTGTGCGGGCAAGGTCTACTACGACCTGGTCGAGGCACGCGGCGCCGACCGTTCGACGGCCCTCGTGCGGACCGAACTGCTGTATCCGTGGCCGGCGACGGCGATGGCGGCCTTGCGCGCGCGCTACCCCAGGGCGCAGTTCGTCTGGTGCCAGGAAGAACCTGCGAACATGGGAGCTTGGACGTTCGTGCGCGATCGCTTCGCCTGGCACGCCGCGTCGACGCGGCGCGCGGCGGCGAGCCCCGCGACCGGGATGTCGCAGAAGCACAAGGCGGAGCAGGCCGCCGTCGTGGCGGCCGCGCTGGCTCGGTGACGCGGATGCACGCCGGGCTCGCAGCCGGGATGGTGCTCGCGGTCGCCCTGGCCTCTGGCGCGGCGTTGTGGCCGCGACCCGCGGCGGCGTCGGCGACGGCCACCGAGTCGGTCGCGGCGCCGGGGGCCGGCGTGATCGAGGACCTAGCGCGCGGGCTGCTCGCCGCGCTCGACGAGGCTGCGCGTGCCGACGCCGTGCTCGCGCTCGAACTCACGTCGTCGATGCTGCTCGACCGCGCCAGCAGCCGCGATCCGCTCGGCCGACGCGGGTTGCCGATCACGCGCGTGCCGGCAGGCGCGCTCGGTCTCGTCGAGCGGCTGCTTGCATGCGCCGGCCGGAGGCACGACGCGGGCGGCTTGCGCGGGCTGCACGTCGCGTGGGCCGGGCCGCTGGCGGAGCGAGGTCCGTTCTACGTGCGGCTGCACGCCGACGCGTTCGCCGTCGAGTGGGTGCATTTCGCCGGCGGCGCCCTGCACACGCGCCGCCTCGACTTCGCCCGCGCCAAGCTCTCGGACTGGCAGTGGCCGATGGTGGTGCAGCGTCTCGCGCGCTGAGGCGGCTCGCAGTTCGCCGTCAGCCGAGCACTCGCCTGGCGAACGCGGCGGCCGCAGCGATGGCGTTCGCGAGATGGCCGGCAGCCGTGCCGCCGCTCGCCTTCCTCGGCACCAGGGAATGGTCGCCGTCGATCAGCCACTGCACCTCGATCGCCGCCGACAACGCGTAGTCGGCGACTTCCGCGCGCGTGCCGAACTCGTCGCGTTCGCCTTGCAGGATCAGCGTCGGCGTGCGCAATGTCGCGAGGTGGGCGGTGCGCAGCTTCGCCGGCTGGTCCGGAGGGTGGAACGGGTAGCCGAACACCACGCAGCCGGCGGCGTGCAGTTCGTCGGCGAGCATCGAAGCCACGCGGCCGCCCATCGACTTGCCGGCGAGCACGAAGCGGGCGCCGCAGTGCTCGCGCACCACCGAGCGCAGGGTGTCCTGCAGCACCGGCATCGGGTCGGGGCGGGCCTTGCCGGCGGCGCGGTAGGGGAAGTCGAAGCGCACGACCGCGAGGCCGGCAGCGCCGAGACCGGCGGCGACCGTTTGCAGGAACGGGTGCGTCATGCCAGCCCCCGCACCGGTCGCCAACACGACGGCCGCGGGCCCCGGCGGGCCGTCACGCAGCACCGCGGTCACGGGTTCTTGCCTGCGGTTCGCCGTTCGCGCAGCAGGAACGTGAACGTGCCCTTGGCGATCCGCCGGCCGTCCTGTTCGACGACGGTCTCGGCCACGGCGATCGTGCCGCCGACGCGCAGCGGCGTCGCGGTCGCGACCAGCGGGCCACCGCCCGCGCGGCCAGCAGCGAGGAACTGCATGCTGCAGTCGATTCCCGTCATCGCCCGCGTCGGGCCGAGGTCGGGCCACAGGAGCCACACCGCGGTCGTGTCGGCGAGCGCGGTGAGGATGCCGCCCTGCACGACGCCTTCCTCCTGGAGCAGGTCGGTGCGGACCGGCAGCTCGACGACGACGCGTTCGGGCGTGCGCAGCACGAGCCGCAAGCCGAGCCAGCGGTTGCACGGCGTGCTCGCGAACGTCGCGGCGGGATCCACGAGCGCGACGCTAACATCGCGCGCGTTCGCCCGTCCAGCCATCGCCGATGCCGTTCGTCGCCCTGCGTGATCCTCGCGACCGCGTCACGGTCGCCGTGTCGCTGCTGCCGTGGCTCCTCGTCGTGGCCTGGCCGTCGCCCGTTGCGATCGCGCTCGGCGTGTGGTGGCTCGGCAACACGTGCGCGCACCAGGCAGTGCACCGCCGACTGTTCGTGCACGCAGGGGCCGAGCGCCTGTTCTCGTTCTGGCTGTCGGCGGGACTCGGCGTGCCGCAGCGGCTGTGGCGCCAGCGGCACCTGGCGCATCACGCGCAACGTCCGCACCGGTGGCGATTCGAACCGTGGCTCCTCACCGAAGCGGTGGGCCTGTCGGTGGCGCACCTGCTCGCGGCGTTCCTCGTGCCCGGGCCGTGGGCGACGGTCTATCTGCCCGGCCTCGCGGGCGGGCTGCTGCTCGCGCACGTGCACGGCCACTACGAACACGCGGGAGGCACCACGAGCTGCCGCCTGCGGTGGTGGAACGTGCTGCTGCTCAACGACGGCTGGCACGAGGAGCACCATGAAGCACCCAAACGTCCGTGGTGGCAACTCGGCACGGCGAACGGGCCCGCGCCGAGGATGAGCCCATTGCCGCCGCCCGTGCGGTGGCTTGCCGCGTTGGCGCCGGCCAACCTTCTGGATCGCGCCGAGCGGTTGGTGCTCGGCCGTCCCTGGCTGCAACGGCGCGTGCTCGCTGCGCACCGCGCCGCGTTCGCCGCCGTGCTCCCGCGCTCGTTCGACCCCGCCCGCATCGTGATCGTCGGCGGCGGTCTGTTCCCACGTTCGGCGATCCTGCTGCGCGAACGCTTCCCCGGGGCCGTGATCACCGTGCTCGACCAGGATGCGCGCCATCTCGCGGCGGCGGCACCGCTGCTGCCGCCCGACGTCGTCGTGCGTCACGCGGTGCTGCGGCCTGGCGATCGGCTCGACGCGGACCTCGTCGTTCTGCCGCTGGCACTGCGTGGGGCGCGCGCCGGCTTCCTCGCTGCGCCGCCGGCGCCCTGCCTTCTCATGCACGACTGGTGGTGGCGTGGGATCGGCGAAGGTCGCGTCGTCGCCTGGTGGCTGGGCAAGCGGGTTCGTCTGCTGCAGACCGCTGCCCGCGTGGCGCCGCAACCGGCATGAACGGCGGCTGGGCTTCCGAAGTGCGCTCGGTGCAGCCCGGCGGCGGGGCGGGCGCGTGGCTCGCGCGCATCTGGGGGCGGGCGCGGCGCGCGTGGCTGCGGCGCCTGCATCCGCACCGTGTGGCGGCGCTCGCGGCGGCGCGCACGGGCGATTGCCCGAACTGCTCCCACGACGTGCTCGATGGGCGCGATCTCGTCTGGGTGCGCAACGTCTGCCGCGTCGACTTCCTGCCGTCGCACACGGTCTCGCCGTTCCGCGACGCGTTCGGGCTCGTTCGGCTGGGCCGGCCCGAACTCGCGCTGGCCGCGCTGCTCGGATTGGGCCTCGCGGCGCTGGGCTTCTGGCTGCTGCCGCCGCTGGCCGGGCTCGCCGTTCTGCCGCCGGCGTTCGCCTGCTGGTTCTTCCGCGACCCGGAGCGGCCCGCACCGTCGTCGCGCGACTGCGTGCTGGCACCCGCCGATGGCGTGCTCGACGACGTTCGTCAGGAAGCCAGCTGTCCGTACTTCGCCGGACCCGCGCTGCGGCTGGGCATCTACCTCAGCCTGTTCGACGTGCACGTCCAGCGCGCGCCCGTGGTGGGGCGGGTCGGCGCGTGCTCGTTCCATCGGGGGGCGCGCACGAGGACCGTGCGACGGGGCCACACCGACGGCAACGAGCACATCGCGACGACGTTCGTCACCGAGAACGGAACGCCGGTTGCCGTGCGCCAGATCGCCGGTCCGTTCGCGAGCCGGGTCTGCTCGGTGCTGCGCGTCGGCGAGCAGCTGCGGGCGGGCGATCGCTTCGGCATGGTCAAGTTCGGGTCGCGCTGCGAAGTCTGGTTGCCGGCGGGCAGTCTCGCTGCCGTGTTGCCGCGGCTCGGCAGCCGCGTGCGGGCAGGCGTCACCGTGCTCGGCATGCTGGCCTGCGTGGCCGGGCAGGCGCCGGTCACTTCGACGCGTGCAGCACCATCTGGTTGAAGTCGAGCACCTCGGTGTGCACCGGGTGCCGCTGGCAGCCGCGGTAGCGGAAGCCCACGCGTTCGAGCGCGGCCCGCAGTTCGCCTTCGCTCCAGAAGCGCATCTCGAACGTGTCGCGGTTCGGCGGATCCGCCGGCGCGCCGGGCGCGGTCTCGGGCATCTGGAAGACGAAGTCGCCGCCCGGCCGCAAAGCGCGGAACGCCTCCGCCAGATAGCTGAGCGTGACGTAGCGCGGCGTGTGCTGCAGCACGATGTGGGTGAACACCAGCGACACCGAGGCGTCCGGAACCGGCAACGCGAAGCCATCGCCTTCGAGGAAGCGCACGTTGGGGAGGTGGGCCAGCCGCACGCGCGCGCGCGCCACCATCTCACCGCTGACGTCGATGCCCAGCAGCGAGCGCACGCGTGGGGCGACGAACTCGTCCATGCGGCCGATCCCGCACCCGATGTCGAGCACGTCGGTGCGGTCGTGCAGCAGGTGCTCGTAGCCACGGAAGAACGCCGCAACGTCCCGTTCGCCCGACGCGCGAAACGCGTCGCCAGCGTCGGGCGGAGCGCTGGCGATGAAGTGCTGGGCGTTCACGACCGCGCGCTGGTTCCAGTCGCCCTTCATGTCGAGCGACTGGCCGGCGAGCGGGAACTGCCCGATGCAGTGTTCGTGCACGACTTCGCCGCGCAGCAGGTGGCGCTGCACGATCTGCTCGAGCACGGGCGGATCGCAGTCGCGGTACCACGTGCCCTCGGGGTAGACGACGGCGATCGGACCGCCCGTGCAGATGCGCAGGCAGTTGGCCTTCGTGCGCTGCACGCCGCCGTGCTCCGAGAGCCCGAGTTCCTTCAGCCGCGCCTTGAGGAACTCCCAGGCGGCCACGCTGCGTTCCCGCGCGCAGCACTTCGGGGTCGACGCGTCGGCGCAGAGGAAGATGTGGCGGCGCACGGCCGGCAGGCCGAGCTTGTCCCGGACGAGATCCTGTGCTGCTCGCGTAGCGTCGTCGGCCATGTGGTTCAGGATCGCCGGCCGCGGGCCGGGATGGAAGCGCGCTAACACGACCCGCCGGGCGGGCGTCGTGCGCGCTGGAGGTCCGATCCGATGCACGTCCTGCTGTTCGCCGTCCTGTTCGTCGCCCTGGTCCCGCTCCCGCTGCCGAGCGATCCCGCCGGCGTCTACGCCGTGCTCGATCGCGTCGTCCTGCAACCGAACGCCGAAGCGCCGACGTCGGTCGAGCTGCACGGCGCCTTCGCGCTCGCCGAGGGCTACCGCGGTCAGTACTACCGGGCGCCGCAGGTGGGCGTGCTGCGCTTCCAACTCGGCAAGGACGGCGCGGCCAGCGTGCAGCAGTGGCGCGAACTTGCGGCGGCCGCCGGCACCGGCCAGATCGTGGCGTTCGGCTCGCGCTACGAGCAAGGCAAGGGCAAGGACGCGCTTGCCGTCCAGGCGCCCGAAGCCGTGCCGGCAGCGCTGACGCCGTTCGCCACGGGGTGGGGCGTGCATCGGCTGACGAACGTGAACTACGGGTCGGCGCGCGAATTGAGCCTGCTGCCGCGCTGCGCGTCGGCCGACATCGGCCGCGAGCGTGCGCACGAACACTGGCCGCAGCGCACCGTGGTGTTCACCGCGACCAACTGTGCGGCCGGCGACGAGGACCTGCGATACGTGTTCCGCGCCGAGACCAGCGACGGCGATCGCTTCACCAGCGGGCTGATCGCGCCCGGCAAGGGCATCACGACCTGGACCACCGAGCTCGCGCTGCAGGTCGGTGAGACCGTGACCTGGTCGGTGCACGTCGTCGGCGCCAAGGTCGAACGCGCGCCGGTGGCGAGTTCGACGTTCCACGTGCCGGCCGCGGCCGTCGAACGCGACAAGTGAACGCGCAGCCACGGCGTTCGGCGGCGACCGGCCTCGGTCTGCTCGCGGCGATGCTGGCGGCGAAGGCGCTCGCCGTGGCGGCGGTGCCGCCCGTCCGGACGGGCTGGCCGCTGCCGTGGGACGACGTCGCGGTGGCCGCGGGCCTGGCAGCGGTCGTCGGGTTCCTGCCGCGTGCGCTGCGCGTCGCGATCGTGCTGGTCGTCGTGGCCGCGACTACGCTGTCGCTGCTACTCGTGCGCACGGTCGGCGTGCCGTTGCTGCCGTCGCTGCTGCGCGGGTTCGATCCGGCGATGGGGGACTCGGTGGCGGCGTACCTGACGATGGGCAGCGCGGCCGCGGCGGGTCTCATCGGCGCGGCGGCCGTGTTCGGCGGCTGGCTCGGTCGGCGGTGGTCGTTGCCCCCAGCGGCCCTGGCGGCGATCGCCGCCACCGCGGGCGGAATCGCGCTGATCGCAGAAGCCCCGGACCTCGCGCACCGCAACGCCGTAGCGGCCTTCGCCCGCGCCGTTCTGCCGCGCGCGGTGCCTACACCCGCAGGAGCCCCGATCGGGGAACGCCGCGTCGCCGGTGGACCGTTGCTGCCCAGTGGCGCGGCGGCGGGCCGCAACGTGGTGTTCGTCGTGCTGGAGTCGGCAGCGCAGCGCTTCGTCGCGGCGAACGACAGTCCGAGTGCGATGCCGTTCCTGCGCACGCTGGCGGCGCAGGGTCTCGACTGCACCGACGCCAGTGCCACCTACCCGGAGAGCATCGAAGGGCAGGTCGCGGTGTTCTGCGGGTTGCCGCCAATGCCGGACGCGTCGCCTCGCGACTACGCGCGGCACGCCGCGCAGGCACTGCCACACCGGCTGCGGCCGCACGGCTACCGCAGCGCGTTGTTCCACTCCGGGCGGTTCGACTTCCTCGGCATGCGCGACGTGATCGGGCCGATGGGCTTCGACGTGCTCGCCGACGCAGCGACGCTCGGCGGCGAGCGGTCGACGAGTTTCGGCATCGACGAGGAGACCACGGTCGACGCGCTGCTGCGATGGCTCGGGGAACTGCCGCCGGCGCAGCGGGCGTTCGCCTGCTGGCTGCCGATCGCCGGGCATCATCCGTACTCGAGCCCACCCGGCGGTCCGTTCCCGACCGACACGCAGCTCGGGTGCTACCGCAACGCGCTGCACTACGCCGATCGCATGCTGGCGCGGCTGTGGGCGGGAATGTGCGCGCTCGCTCCGAGCGAGCAGTGGCTGCTGGTCGTCGTCGGCGACCACGGGCAGGCCTTCGGCGAGCAGCCCGGCAACTTCGGCCACGCCTTCGCGGTCTACGACGAGAACCTGCGCGTGCCGTTCGTCGTCTGCGCGCCAGGGGCGATCGCGCCCGGTCTCGTGCACGACGCGCCGTGTTCGCACCTCGACGTTGCGCCGACGCTGCTCGACCTGCTCGGCGTTGGCGGCGAAGGGGCGCTGCGCGCCGATCCCGGCGCCGAACGCTGCGTGCACGCCTTCACCGACTGGGGCGACCTGCAGGTAGCCGCGCGCACGCAGCGGTGGCAGCTCGTGCACGACCTCGCATCCGGCCGCGACCAGCTCCTCGACCGCAGCGGCGCGGGCGGCGGCGGGCACGACGTTGCTGCGGCGCAGCCGGACGTCGTCGTCAGGCTGCGCGCCGAGGCGGTGCGCTGGCTCGCGGCGGCGCGGGCCGGCCCGCAGCCGTGACGCGGTGCTTGCGCGCGAGCGCGCGCCGCCGTTCGCTTCCGCGGCCATGGCCTCGTCGCCGTTCCGACACGTCCTCACTGCGATCACCACACCGTTCCGGCCCGACGACAGCGTCGACCACGAGCAGCTCGCGCGCCACGCGCGCTGGCAACTCGCGGCCGGCGTGCGCGGTGTGATCCCGCTCGGCTCGCTCGGCGAGGGAGCCACGCTCGACCCTGACGAGAAGGCCGTGGTGCTGCGCACGCTGGTCGCGGCGTGCGGCGAGCACCCGGTGCTGCCGGGCATCGCGGCACTGAGCACCCGTGCGGCCGTCGCGTTGGCGCAGACCGCCGAGCAGGTCGGTGCGCGCGGGCTGATGGTGCTGCCGGCGTACGTGCACAAGGGCGAGCTGCGCGAGGCCCTGGTCCACGTCGCAGCCGTGCTGCGCGCGACGAAGCTGCCGTGCATGCTCTACAACAACCCGCCCGCCTACGGCACCGACTTCACGCCGGCAGCGATCGCCGAACTGGCCGCCCAGCACGGCAACCTCGTGGCGGTGAAGGAGTCGAGCGGCGATGCACGCCGCGTCACCGCGATCCGGGCCCTGCTCGGCGAGCGACTCGACGTGCTGGTCGGCATGGACGACATGCTCCTCGAAGGGGTCGCCGCGGGCGCGCGCGGCTGGGTCGCAGGCCTGGTCAACGCGTTCCCGCGCGAGTCGGTGCGGCTGTTCGAACTGGCGGCAGCGGGCCGCACCGAGGCCGCGGCGGCGCTCTACCGGTGGTTCCTGCCGCTGCTGCGGCTCGACACCGTGCCGGAGTTCGTGCAGCTCATCAAACTGGTGCAGCAGGAAGTCGGCCAGGGCCACGAACGTGTGCGCCCGCCGCGCCTGCCGGTGGTGGGGCAACTGCGGGAACACGCGCTCGCAGTGTTGCGCACGGCGCTCGAGCGCCGGCCCGCGGAGGCGTCGTGACGCTGCGCGGAGCGCACTTCGTCGCGGGCGTCGCCGAGATGGGCAGCGGCGAACCGTTCGCGGCGATCGACCCGCATTCGGGCGCTGCGCTCGCGCCCTCGTACGCCGAAGCCGGCGCCGACCAGATCCAGCGCGCGGCGGCGGCGGCGGGCCGCGACGCCATGGCGTACGCGAGCACGACGGCAGCCCAGCGCGCCGCGTTGCTGCGCGCGATCGCCGACGGCCTCGTTGCGCTCGGCGACGAACTCGTCGCGCGCGTGACCGCCGAGACCGCGTTGCCCGCCGGACGTGTGCAGGCCGAACGGGCCCGCACGGTGGGGCAGCTCCAGCAGTTCGCAGCGTTGCTCGAGGAGGGATCCTGGGTCGACGCGCGCATCGATCGCGCCGATGCCGCTCGGGCGGGGCAACCGAAGCCCGACGTGCGGTCGATGCTGGTGCCGCTCGGGCCGGTCGCGGTGTTCGGCGCCAGCAACTTCCCGCTCGCCTACTCGGTTGCCGGCGGCGACACCGCCGCCGCGCTCGCGGCCGGTTGTCCGGTCGTGGTGAAGGGCCATCCCGCGCATCCCGGCACCAGCGAACTCGTCGGTGGCGTGGTGGCGGCGGCGGTCGCGCGGGGCAAGCTGCCGCCGGGCACGTTCTCGCTGCTGCACGGCAAGACGAACGCGACCGGCGGTTCCCTCGTGCGCCATCCGGCGATCGCGGCGGTCGGGTTCACCGGTTCGCACGCCGCCGGTCGGGCCCTGTGCGATCTCGCCGCTGCGCGGCCGACGCCGATCCCGGTGTTCGCGGAGATGGGTTCGATGAACCCGGTGTTCGTGCTGCCGCGCGCGCTTGCGGCTCGGGGTGCTGCGATCGCGCAGCAACTCGCGACGTCGGCGCTGCTGGCGATGGGACAGTTCTGCACCAGTCCGGGCATGGTCGTGTGCGCCGACGGGCCGGGGGCCGAAGCGTTCACGACGGCGTTGCGCACCGCACTCGCCGCGGCGGCCGGAGGTGCCACCGTGCATCCGACGATCCGGGCGAACTACGAACGCGCACTCGCCGAAGTCGCCGCCGTGCCCGGCGTGGCGATGGCCTCGGGTGCTGGATCTGGCCCGGCAGCCTCCGGCGTCTGTCCGACCTGGCTCATGGCCGATGCCGCGGCGGTGCTCGCCGCGCCGCGCCTGCGCAGCGAGATCTACGGCCCGGCGGTGCTCGGCGTGCGCTGCCGCGACCTCGGCGAGATGCAGGCTCTCGCCGCGTCGCTGCAGGGGCACCTGACCGCGACCGTGCACGGCGATGGCGACGACTTCGCGACGGCCGGAGCGCTGCTCGCGACGCTGCGCACCCGGGTCGGCCGACTGATCGCCAATGGCGTGCCGACCGGCGTCGAGGTGTGCGCGGCGATGGTGCACGGCGGGCCGTGGCCGGCGGCCAGCGATGCGCGCTTCACCGCGGTCGGCACGGCGTCGATCCGGCGCTGGGTGCGGCCCGCCTGTTGGCAGGACTGGCCGCACGACTTGCTGCCGGCCGCGTTGCGCGACGACAATCCGCTGCGCATCCGTCGCCTCGTCGACGGCAAGGAGGAACGATGAAGGGTTGGCAACGAGTCGCAGCGATCGTGGGCATCGCCGTGCTGCCGGCGTGCACCAGCGTGTGGACGTCGCGCCACTACCAGAAGGTCGCCTGGGCGGACGGCGATGGCTCGCGCATCGAAGTGTGGCTGCGGCAGGGGACGATGCCCGTGCCGTACTGGGTGGTCGCGCTCGACGTGCTGGTGACGCCGGTGATGGTGCTCGGCGAGCTGAGCTTCGCCGTGGCGGCTTGGCGGCGCGAAGAGAACGACATCGAGGGCGGTGCGTTCGGGTTCGTCGCCAGCCTGCTGCCGACGGTGACGTGCGTGCCGCTCGACAACAAGAACTCGGTGTGGTTCCCCCTGAGCGAACCGCTGGAGCTGCCCGCATCGGCGCGCGCCGAACTCGAGGCCCTCGGCGGCATCGCGGGGTGTGAGTGGCTCTTGAAGCAGTACGCGGCGAAGTACCCGGAGAAGGCAGAACGCTACGCCCGCAGTTTCGCCTACCTGGTCTCGCGGGTCCGCCTCGCGCCGGCGATCAACGAATGAAGAACTCGGTGCCGGCACTCGCCGCGACGCCGGCCGGGGCGAGCGGGTCGAGCGCGAACAGCTCGAAGTAGAACGGCGCGTTGTTCAAGCTCGGATCGTTGGGCAGCGGCAGCCGCCAGGTCGTGTGGCCGGGCGCGCCCGCCGGGCCCGTGAGCGTGAACGGCTGCCAGCCGGCGATCTGCAGGTGCAGCGGGACGCCGAGCACGGTGGCCTGCGGCTCGATCGACCAGAAGCCGTAGGTCAGGAACGAGAACGTCGTGCCGTCGCCGCCGGCGAGGCCGAGCTTGTAGTCGGCGTTGCCGGGATAGGGCGGCACGGCATCGATCAGGAACGGCACGCTGGCGCCGGCGAGCCCCGTCCCGAACACGCGCGGTGGCGGCACCACCGCGGACCGCAGATCCGGGTGGTCGAACGGCGGCAGGCGGTTCTGGGCGCGGGCGTCGGTCAGCGCCGTGCGCACGAACTCGAGTGCGGCGTGCACGTCGGACTGCGGCACGCCGAGCTGCTGCAGCGACGGCAGGAACGGGCTCAGGTTCGTCGTCACCGCGCCGTGGCCGTGCCAGTAGACGTTGAGCGTCGACGCCGGATCGCTCCATTGGGCGGGATCGCCCAGGGCCGGGCTCTGGCCGTTGTGGAACAGCCGCGGCCGCAGGCCCGCGAGCCGCAGCGTCGGCGTCTTGAACGCGGCCTCGTCGCCCAGTTGCTGCGTGATCCCGTAGCGGCCGAGGTCCTCGGCCAGCGGCCGCAGTCCGAGGCTGTGGTACTGGTCGTCGGAGAACAGGGGCTCCCAGTGGCAGGCGACGCACTGGCCCTGGCCCTGGAACACCTGCATGCCGAAGTTCTCGGTGGGCGTCAGCGCGCCAACCTGGCCGGCCATGTGCCGATCCCACGGCGTGTCGTCGGGGATCAGGGTTCGCTGGTAGCTCGCGAGCGCCATGCCGATGCGCGCGCCCGTGATCGCCGGATCGCCGAACGCGGCGGTGAACAGCAGCGGGTAGGTGGGCCGCTGCTGCAAGGCAGCTTGCACGTCGGAGGTCAGATTGCTGGCGAGGCGCAGCGGTGTTGCGGCCGCGAGCTTGTTGCGCACGTCGTTCCAGGTGCGGCCTTCCTGCGCCATCTCGACCGCGTTGAGGATCGGGCCGACGGCCTGGCTCTCGAGCGCGCCGCCGAAGGGGATCAGCAGCAGGCCGGTCTCGGGGTCGTAGAACTCGTCATGGGCGCGACCGTCCCAGAACAGCTCGGGGTGGTAGGCGGCGCCCGCCATCGTCGGCGACATGCGGCCGGTCTTCTGCACCGCGAGGCCGAACGTCGACGACGGCGTGAAGTCGCCGCTGCTGTCCTGGCGCACGACGCCGGCCGAGGCGCGGATGTCGTCGGGCGTGCCGATCAGGCCGTCGGGTCCGGCGTGCCAGCCTGCGAGCAGGCGGCCGTCGGAGCCGCCGAACTCCGGGCGGTGGCAGGTGCCGCACGCCACGGAGTCATCGCTCGACAACTGCTCGTCCCAGAACAGGATCTTGCCGAGCACGATCTTCGCCGGCGTCTGCGGGTTCTGCGGCGGCGCCCACGGCGGCGGCAGTTGGGCGCTCGCCGACGCGGCGAGGCCGAGGGCGGCGAGCAGGCGGTGGCAACGCATGGAACGGTCGGGCACTCGCGGGCAGGGCGGTGCGGGCCGCAGTCTAGCACGCCGCGTCGCCGCGGGTTCAGCCGCCGAACATCTGCGTCCAGGTCTGCTCGCTGCGGCCGAGCCCGGTGCGCGCGTGGCCGCCGAGCATGTTGCGGTGGTGGCCCGGGCTGTACCACCACGCTCGGATCGCGCCAGCACCCCGTTCCTGCCCGGCGGCGATGTTCTCGGCTCCGCCGCTGGTGCCAAAGCGAGAGGCACGATCGCCAGGCGTGCGTTTGCCCGGCACCGGCGAGGTGTGGTCGAAGAACCCTAGCGACACCATGTCCTGCGAATGGTCGCGCGCTGCCAGCGTCAGCTTGTCGTCGATGCGCACCAGCGGCAGGCCGAGCAGGAACCGCAGGCGGTTGAGTGCCGTGGTGCCGGCGAACTCCTCGGCATCGGCGGTCGCGCGCAGCAGTTCGTTCTGCTCGAGGGTCTTGCGGTCGCGAGCCGACAGCGGCGCGGCGAGCATCGTCCAGACGAGCCACTCGTCTTCGAGCGCGGCCACCGGGGCCGGCGCTGGTGGCGGCGGGTTCTTGGTGAAGTGCTTCTGCGCCTGCGGGTGGAGGTCGAGGCCCGTCGTCGACTCGACGTAGGCGGCAAACCACGCGGCGAGCTCCGCGCGTTCGGTCTGGAGCGCCGCCCAGTGCGTCCCGATCGCGGCGTCCTTGCCGACGAATTGCTCGCGCGTCGGCCACAGCCGTGCGGTGAGCCACTCGACGCACGGGTCGAGTTCGGCCGCGATGCGCTCCTTGGTCAGCCCCTCGCTGCGGCTCGTCGCCAGCGCAGCACTGCGCCGCTGGTCGACTTCGGCGAGGCCCTGCTTGCCGAGTTGTTCGCCGACCAGCGCCGCGGCCGCCTTGGCGAGCGCCTTCTGCAGTTCGGCCGCGCGCTTGGCGTGTTGCTTGCCACGCCGCAGGAATGCCTCGCGCAGCGCGTCGCTCGCCGGCAGCCGGATCGCGATCGGTTCCGCCACGAGTTGCGCCGCGAGCGTGCCGGCCTCGGTCACCGGCAGGTCGTCGGCGCGCAGGCGGCTGAGCAGCGCGTGCCCCGTCAGCGTGGTGACGGGCAGGTCGTCCTGGGCCGCGACGGCGCCGCCCGCGGCGAGCGCGAGGGCGCAGAACACCGCGCCGATCCGGCTCAAGGCTTCTTGCCTGCGGGCGCCGTCCACGACGGGTTCTTGTTCAGCCAACGCTGCCACTCGGTGAAGCCGGTCATCGTCACGCCGGTGAGCCGCGCGAGCGTTGCGCCCCACTTGCCTTCGACGGCGCGCAGCGTGCGTCGCGCGTTCTGCGGTTCGAGGTCGACCGGCGCGTTGGGGTTGGTCGGGTCGGCTTGCGTGGCCTTCGAGTGCAGGCTGCCCCACGCGCGCACGATCGCCTTCACGACCTCGCGGCGGGCCTTGATCTCGAGCGACGTGTAGTTGCCCAGCGCCTCGGCCGAAGCGGCGCGCAGTTCGTCGTGCGGCGAACGCGACGTCGTGTCGACGAGCCAGTCGACCTGCTTGTCGTCCTCGGTCTTGCCGAGCGCCAGGGTGAGGTGGCACAGCAGCGGCAGGGTGTCCTTGAACCGCACGTCGCCGATCGCCTTCGCCAGTTCCTTGCCGCCCTCGGCGTGCATGCCGGCCAGGGCGTCGGCCGCCTCGCGGTAGAGGATCTGCTTGTCGGCGGTGCGCAGCTTGCCGGTCCGGAACACGTCGCCGATGCCGCGGGCAAGTCGTTCCTGGTCCTTGGGATTGCGTGCGTCGAAGTCCTTGCCGAGCTTCTGCATCAAGCTGATCGCCTGGAAGTCGGCGACCATCTTCGGGTCCGCAACCAGCGCCTTCAGTTCCTTGAGCTGGTCGGGCAGTGCAGGGTCCACGGGCGGAACGGGCGTCTGCGCGCCCGCGAGTCCGGCGAGCAACAGCCAGCAGCAGCCGAGGGCGGCAAGCAGCGAAGTCCTCATGGGCAGCAGTGTAGCCAGGAGGCGCCCCCACGTGGCCGGGACGGCATTGGAAAGCCCGCAGCGCATCCGATACCACACTCCCCGCGTGTCGCTCGTCCTCATCACCGGCGGAGCCGGCTTCATCGGCTCCCACCTCGCGCAACGCCTGCTGCAGGCGGGGCACCGGGTGCGCGTGCTCGACAACCTCGATGCGTTCTACGACGTCGCGATCAAGGGGCGGAACCTCGACGCGCTGCGGGCGGTGGCCAGCGATCGCTTCGAGTTCGTGGCCGGGGATCTGCGCGAACCCGCGGCGTGCAGCCGCGCGGCCGAGGGTGTGCACGTGGTCGTGCACCTGGCAGCACTCGCCGGCGTGCGGCCGTCGCTGCGCGACCCGGCGCGCTACATGGACGTCAACGTCACGGGCACGCAGATCCTGCTGAACGCGATCACCGATCCGCGCGTCGTGCTGGTGTTCGGCAGCAGCTCGTCGGTCTACGGCGGCAACGAGAAGGTGCCGTTCGCCGAGAGCGATCCGGTCGATCGGCCGGTGTCCCCGTACGCGGCGAGCAAGAAGGCCGGCGAACTGCTCTGCTACGCCTGGCATCGGCTGCACGGCAACCCGGTCGCGTGCCTGCGGTTCTTCACGGTCTACGGTCCGCGCCAGCGTCCCGAGATGGCGATCCACCAGTTCGCGCGGCTGATCACCGACGGCGCGCCGGTGCCGTTCTTCGGCGATGGCAGTTCGCGGCGCGACTACACCCACGTCGACGACATCGTCAGCGGGATCCAGGCCGCCATGCAGGGGCGGCGTCCGTACGCCGTCTACAACCTGGGCGGTGCTGCGACGACGTCGCTGCAGGAACTCGTCACCCTGCTCGAACGTGGCCTCGGTCGTACCGCCAAGCTGCAACGCCTTCCGGACCAGCCCGGCGACGTGCCGGTGACGTGGGCGGATTGCAGGCTCGCCGAGCGGGAACTCGGCTACCGCAGCTCCACGCCGATCGCCGAGGGAATCGGCTCGTTCTGCACGTGGTACCTGGCCGAAAAGCGGGCCGGGAGAGTGCGATGAAGGAGCGAGTGCTGGTCACTGGTGGGGCGGGGTTCCTCGGTTCGCATCTCTGCGAACTGCTGTGCCGGCAGGGGCGCTCGGTCGTGGTGCTCGACGACCTCAGCACCGGTTCCGAGGCGAACCTGCAGGGCGTGCCGGTGGAGTTCCAGCGCGGCTCGGTGACCGACCCGGCGGCGGTCGCGCGCGCGCTGCAGGGCGTGCGCAAGGTCGTGCACCTCGCCGCCTTGCCATCGGTGGTGCGTTCGCTCGAACGCCCGCTCGACAGCCACCATGCCTGCGTGACTGGTACGGTGACGTTGCTCGACGGGGCGCGTCGGGCCAATGCGCGCGTGATCTACGCCGGCAGCAGTTCGGCCTACGGCGACCAGCAGGAGCAGCACAAGCACGAACGGTTGCGCGAGGATCCGCTGTCGCCGTACGCCGCGGCCAAGCTCGCCGGCGAGCTGTACTGCCGATCGTTCGCGCGGGTCTTCGGCCTGCCGGTCGTCGTCACGCGCTTCTTCAACGTGTTCGGGCCGCGGCAGCCGGCCGACAGTCCCTACTCGGGCGTGATCGCCGCGTTCTGCCGGGCGCTGCTCGCCGGACGGCCGGTGCGCATCGACGGCGACGGGCTACAGGCCCGCGACTTCACCTACGTCGAGGACGTCGTGCAGGGCATCGTGCAGTGCCTCGATGCCGACAGCACCGGCTGCGTGACGGTCAACCTCGCCTACGGGCACGCGACGACGGTCCTCGACGTCTATGCGGCGTTGCGGAGGATGCTGCAGCAGCACCGCGGCGACGTCGTGATTCCGCCCCCCGTGCATGCCGCGCCGCGCGCTGGCGACGTGCGGCACTCGCTCGCCGATGCGACGCTGGCCAAGACTCGCTTCGGCTTCGCTCCACGCGTCGGTTTCGCCGACGGACTCGCACGCACGTTCGACTGGTATTCGCGCCACACTCTCGAGAGCAATCGCACATGAAAGGTGTCGTTCTCGCCGGCGGCCTCGGCAGCCGCCTCTATCCGCTGACGAAGATCACCAACAAGCACCTGTTGCCGGTCTTCGACAAGCCGATGATCTACTACCCGATCCAGTGTCTGGTGAACGCGGGGATCACCGACATCCTGGTCGTGACCGGCGGCAACTCGGCGGGGCACTTCCTGCAGTTGCTGCGCAACGGTGCCGACTTCGGCCTCAAGCGCCTCAACTACGCCTACCAGGAAGGCGAAGGCGGCATCGCCGACGCGCTCAAGCTCGCCGAGGCGTTCGCCGAGGGCGATTCGATCTGCGTCGTGCTCGGCGACAACATCATCGAGGGCAACATCAAGCGTGCCGTCGACGACTTCGGGCGGCAGGGCGGGGGGGCGAAGATCCTGCTCAAGGAGGTCCATGACCCCGAGCGGTTCGGTGTCGCCACCGTGCAGAACGGCAAGGTCGTCAAGATCGTCGAGAAGCCGGCGCACCCCGAGACCAACCTCGCGGTGATCGGCATCTACCTCTACGACCCGGCGGTGTTCGACATCTGCCGCACGCTCAAGCCGTCGCAGCGCGGCGAACTCGAGATCACCGACGTGAACAACGAGTACGTGCGTCGTGGCACGCTGAGCTGCGAGATCCTGAAGGGCTGGTGGACCGACGCCGGCACCTTCGAGTCGCTGTACCGGTCCGCGACGCTGATCCGCGCCAACGGCGCCAACCGGATGGACCTCGGATGACGAGGCAGGACTACCTCGTCACCGGTGCGCTGGGGCAACTCGGGCGCGCGGTGATGGCGGCAGCCAAGGCTCGAGGTCGCACTGCGGTCGGCGTCGACGTCGCCGAAATGCCGCTCGACCAGCGCGCGGCGATCGGGCGCGTGATCGCGGACGCTCGGCCGCGCTTCGTCGTGCACTGCGGCGCCATCACCGACGTCGATGGCTGCGAAGCCGCGCCGCTGTCCGCATATCGGATCAACGCGCTGGCGACCGCGTGGGTCGCCGAGGCGGCGGCCACGGCTGGTGCCGGGCTGGCGTACGTCAGCACCGACTTCGTGTTCGACGGCGAGAACGGCGGCGTGCCGTGGCCGGTCGACGCGAAGCCGCGCCCGCTCTCCGTCTACGGCGCCAGCAAACGACTCGGCGAGGAAGCGGTGCTGGCCCACGGCCGGCCCGACTTCCACGTCGTGCGCACGAGTTGGGTGTTCGGTCCCGGTGGCCGCAACTTCCCGCGCGCGATCCTCGACCGCGCCCGCAGCGGGCAGCCGCTCAAGGTCGTCACCGACCAGGTCGGCCGGCCGACGATGACGCACGACCTCGCCGAAGCGCTGCTCGACCTTGCCGAGGCCCGGGCGCCGGGCGGCATCTGGCATGCGGCGAACGAGGGCCACTGCTCGTGGCACCAGTTCGCCAGCGACGTGCTGCGGCAAGCCGGTCTCGGCCACGTCGTCGTCGGCGAGCAGACCGCCGCCGAGCTGCGGCGCCCGGCCGCCCGGCCGGCGTGGTCGGTGCTCGACTGCGGAAAGCTCACGGCGTTGCGCGGCAAGGCCCTGCCGCACTACCTCGACGCGCTGGCTCGGCACCTGCCGCTCGATGCCGCGACGACGACTTCTCCCGTCGCGCCCGACGCCGGGCTGCGCGGCAAGCGATACTGAGATCCCAACCGTGTCCACGATCCTCGTCACCGGCGGTGCTGGCTTCATCGGCTCCAACTTCGTGCGCATGCTGCTGAAGGAGAGCACGCACCGCGTCGTCAACGTCGACCTGCTGACCTACGCGGGCAACCTCGAGAACCTCGCCGACGTGCAGAACGACGCGCGGTACACGTTCGTCAAGGCCGACATCGCCGACGCTGCGGCGATGCAGCGGGTGTTCGGGGAACACCGGCCGGAGGTGGTCGTGCACTTCGCCGCCGAGAGCCACGTCGATCGCTCGGTGCTCGACGCGTCGGCGTTCGTGCGCACCAACGTGATCGGCACCCAAGTGCTGCTCGACCAGAGCCGGGCGACCAAGGTCGCGCGCTTCGTGCACGTCAGCACCGACGAGGTCTACGGCTCGTTGCCCGCGTGGGGCTACTTCACCGAGCACACGCCGATCCAGCCGAACTCGCCGTACTCGGCGAGCAAGGCCGGCAGCGACCTGATGGTGCGCGCGGCGGTGCACACGCACGGACTCGACTGCGTGGTCACGCGCTGCTCGAACAACTACGGCCCGTTCCAGTTTCCGGAGAAGCTGATCCCGCTGATGATCGCCAACGCGCTCGAAGGCAAGTCGCTGCCGGTCTACGGCGACGGCAAGAACGTGCGCGACTGGATCCACGTGCTCGACCACTGCACCGGCATCCGTGCGGCGATGGAGAAGGGCGCGGCCGGCGAGGTCTACAACTTCGGCGGCGACGCCGAACGGGAGAACCTCACCGTCGTGAAGCAGATCCTGCGGCAACTCGGCAAGGGCGACGACCTGATCCGCTACGTCACCGACCGGCCGGGTCACGACCGTCGCTACGCGATGGACTCGAGCAAGGCGCGGGCGCTGCTCGGCTGGACGCCGGCGCGCACGTTCGAGGCCGGACTCGCCGAGACCGTGCAGTGGTACGTGCAGCACCGGACCTGGTGGGAGCGCGTGCGCAGCGGTGCCTACCAGCAGTACTACCAGCAGCAGTACGCCAACCGGTGAGTGGCATGCCCGCCACCTCGCCGCGCTTCGATCGTTCGGCCCTGCGCGTCGTGCTCGTCACCGACGGGCGCGCCGATCCGGCGCGGGTCGAGGCGATCGTGCTCGCCGCGATCGCCGGCGGCGTGCGGGCCGTGCAGATCCGCGAGAGCCGGTGGCCCGCGCGCATGGTGCTCGCGACGTGCGAGCGGCTGTTGCCGGCACTCGCGGCCGTGCGTGGACTGCTGCTCGTGAACGACCGCGTCGATGTCGTCGCGGCGGGCGCTGCGCACGGGGCGCAGGTCGGCCAGCGCTCGCTGCCGCCGGACCTGGCGCGTCGCGTTCTCGGCGCCGAACCGGTGCTGGGCTACTCGGCCCACGATGGCGCCGAGCTCGACCTCGCCAGCGCGGCCGGTTGCGACTTCGCTCTGCTGTCGCCGGTGTGGCCGACCGCGAGCAAACCCGGGGCGCCGCACCTCGGCGCGGCGCGAGCCGCGCAACTCACCGCGCGTGCCCGCCTGCCGGTGGTGTGGCTCGGTGGCATCGACGTCGAGCGCGCGACCTCGCTGGCGCAGGTTCCGCCGGCGGGCCGCCCGATCGGCATCGCGGTCCGCGGCGCGATCGGCGACGCCGCCGATCCGCAAGCGGCAGCGCGCGACCTCGTCGCCGCCGTCGCCACGTTGCTCGACTGAACGTGGAACCGGCGCCGCCGGTCGTCGATGCTGGCGGGATGGCCGTTTCCGGCACGGTGCCCGCGAAGAACTCGCCGTCGTTCGACCCGATCCGCGTCGGGCGCCGGCTGAAGCGATGGACGGTGGTCGTCGCGGTGGTGGTGTTCACCTGGTTCTTCCTGCAGTTCGGCACCGCGTGGGTGCCCGCCGGCATGGACACGATGCCCGATGCACCGCCCGGTTCGTGGTGCATCGTCGATCGCTGGTCGACCGGCTTGCGCGTCGGCAGCGACGTCTTCGTCGACGGTCCACGCGGCCTCGTGCTGTCGCGGGTCGCGTCGATCGATGGCGAGGATCTCTACCTGTTGCACCCGAACGGAGCGTCGCTGCAGGCCGACAGCCGGCACTTCGGGCCGGTGCGTCGCGCCGACGTGCGCTCGACGGTGATGGTCGTGTTTCGCGCCGCGGACGGAGCGTCCCGTGGCCGCTGAACGGGCGTTCACCGCTTCGCTGGCGCGGTTCTTCGGCGGCGCTCGCGGCGTGCGTGTCGGCATCGGCGACGACGCGGCGGTGGTGCACAACCGCGGGGCCTCGTCGGTCGTGTGCTGCGATCCGGTGGTCGAGGGCGTGCACTTCGGCGCTTCCGACGACGCGGCGCTGGTCGGCCGCAAGGCCGTGAACCGCAACCTGGCCGACCTCGCCGCCATGGGCGCGAGTGCGGACTGGCTGGTGGTCTCGCTGGTGCTGCCGGCGGCGCTGGCGGCCCGGCGGCGGACCCGCCTGCTGCACGGCATCCGCGCGGCGGCGCGCGCGGGTGGGGCTGTGGTCGTCGGCGGCGACGTCGCCGTGCACGACGGGCCGCTGATCGTGACCGTCACCGCCATCGGGCATCTGCCCGGACGGGCGCTGCGGAGGAACGCGGCGCGGGTCGGCGACACGCTGCACGTGAGCGGGTCCCTCGGCGGTTCGCGCGCGGGCAGCCATCTGCGGTTCCGCCCGCCGCTCGCCGTCGGACGCTGGCTGGCGGCGCAGTCCGCGGTGCACGCGGCGATCGACGTCAGCGACGGACTGCTGCTGGACCTGGCGACCGTTCTCGCCGCGAGCGGCGGGCTCGGTGCCGAACTGGACGCCAGCGCCGTGCCGATCACTGCGACGGCGCGCCGCGCGGCCCGCGGCGACTCGGCGGCGGCGCTGCGGGCGGCGTTGACCGACGGCGAAGACCATGTGCTGCTGTGGACGCAGGCGCGAGGGCGCCGCTTGCCGCCCGGTGGCCCGCTGTCGGCCCGCGCGCGCCGATCGCTCGGCCGGGTGGTCGCAGCCCCAGGACTGTGGCTGGTCGACGGCGCGTCCCGCGTTCGCCTCGCCGCGGAGGGATGGCAGCATGCGTTGCGGTGAGGTCGTTCACGAACGCGAGCTGCCGGCGGACCCGGCGGCGACCGAACGGCTCGGCGCGTGGCTCGGCGAGCACCTGGTGCCGGGCGACGTGCTTGGCCTGGTCGGCGAGCTCGGGGCCGGCAAGACGACGCTGGTGCGGGGGTTGGCGCGTGGACTCGGTGTCGACGATCCGGACGCCGTCAGCAGCCCGACCTACCTGCTGGTGATCGAACACCCGGGCCGCGCCCGGCTGCTGCACGCCGACGCCTACCTGCCGGGCAAGCTGCTCGCGTTCCTGGACGACGGCGGTCTCGAGTACCTGGTCGATCCGACGGCGGTGGTGGTCGTCGAGTGGGCGGACCGCGTCCGCCAGCACCTGCCGGCCCGCACCCTGTGGCTCGAACTCGGCATGGCACCGGGGGGTGGGCGCCACGTCCGGCTGACC
This sequence comes from Planctomycetes bacterium UBA2386, assembly GCA_002343845.1. The sequence goes on from DDSQ01000164.1 coordinate 26,378, forward strand.
ACCGCGGGGGCGACGGACTACCCCTGGCTCGCTGCTTTGCCGAAGATGCCCTGAACCCGGCCGGGTCCGCGCCGTTGTGCGCACCGTCCCTGCCGCCTGGTCCGCGTGAAGCCGTTCCCGAGCAAGCCCGACGCCGAACCCGAGGTCGACCACCTCGCGCGCTACCGCGAGGGCGAGCCCAACGCGTTCCGCCAGCTCGTCGACGCCTGGCGTGACCGCATGCTGCAGTTCTTCTACCGGCTGTGCTGGGATCGCGACCGCGCCGAGGATCTGGTGCAGGATCTGTTCCTGAAGCTGATCCTGGCCAGCAAGCGCTACCGCCCCGAGGGGCGCATGTCGACGTTCGTCTACCGCGTCGCGACGAACCTCTGGATCGACCACTACCGCCAGCAGCGTCCACGCCCACGCTTCCACTCCTTCGACCAGGTCGTGCTGCCGGGCGACGACGCGCCGAGCACGATCGAGTACGCGGGTCCCGACGTGGCGCCGCCGCAACTGCTCGCCGACGGCGAAGAGAAGGCGGCGATGCGGCGTGCGCTCGAGCGGCTCACCGAACCGCACCGCCTCGTGTTCGAACTCGCCGTCTACCAGGAACGGCCGTACGGCGAGATCAGCGAGTTGCTGAAGATCCCGGTCGGCACGGTGAAGTCGCGCATGCACAACGCGGTCGCCGCGTTGAAGCAGATGCTGGCGGCCCGCACGCCGGATGAGTCGGCTCGGCGGCAGACCGGGGGTGCGGGGTGAGTGCCGTTCCGGGTCCAAGCGATGGGGACGCGCTCGGCGAGCTGGGGGCGATGGACCTGGTGCTCGGGCAGGGAACGACCCTGCAGCAGACCCGCGCCCGCCTTCGGATGCAGGAGGATCCGACGGCGATGCTCGAGGTCGCCGACGCGGTGGCGTTCGTCGAGCACTGGCGGGAACTCGGCGTCGAACCGGGGCCGACGTTCGCGTTGCGGATGGCGGCCGTGCAACAGCGAGCCGAACGCCACCTCGTCGCGCGGCATGGCCCGCCGCAGCGGCCACGGCGATGGCTCGGACCGGTGCTCGGCATCGCGGCGGCGGCGGCGGTCTTCGCGGCGTTGTCCTGGTGGGATCCGCTCGGTCGGGTGCAGCGGGAACGCCAGGGAGCGGTCGGCAACGGGTTGCAGCTCGCCGGCGCGAGCCAGCGTGGGCCCGACTACGAGGTCGAATCGAGCCCGGTGCCGCTCGTGCAGGATGTTTCCTGGCAGACGGACGTCGCGAGCATGCGTCAGCGGCTCGACCAGGAGCAGGCCGTGCACCTGCGTGAGGCGCTCGATGCCGGACTCGCCGCCGCGCCGGATCCGCTCGGCCGCTACCTGGAATCGCGCAATGCGCTCGAGTTCGCCCGGCTCGACCACGAACTGCGCGCGAGCGCTTCGTTGCGGCGCGAGGCCTTGGTGCGCCAGGGTGGCATTCCGGCGGCGGACGTGCGCGTCCAGCAGTTCGCCGACGCGATCGCCGGGCAACTGCTCGACGCCATCGCCGCGGACGATGCCGACATTGCGACCATCGCCCTGGCGGCGCGGGCGTTGATCGCCGCCGGACCCGCCGACGGCAGCCGTGCGGCGGCGCTGCACGCCGCTTCGGGTTGGCTGGCGGCGGCGTTGCCCACCGCGGACCTGTCGAATCTCGCGCACGGACTCGCGGCGATGGTCGAGATTGCCGCGCTCGACGGCGATCGCCAGCGCCTCGTCGCCCGCGAAGGTCGCCGGCTCGTCGCGTCGATCGTCCAGGTCGACGGCGAGAACTGGGGCCGCCGCCTGCCCGAACTGCTCGGCCGGCGCGTGTCGGCAGCCGCCGTTGGCGACGCCGGCCGGGTGGTGGCGGCGTTGCCGGGCTTCGGCGTCGACGTCGAACACTGCGCCGTCGTCCGCGGCCTCCTGCTCGGCGCCCTGCGCACGCGCCGCGCCGCCGGCGAGGACAGTGCCGCACTGCTCGGGGCCATGCTCTACGGCTTCGCCGACTCGATGGCGTCCGAGGAGCGCGAGCGGCTCGAACTGCAGATCCGTCGCTGGAAGCCGGTTCGGCTGGCGCCGGACTTCGCCACCGTGCAACAGATGGCCTGGGGCATCGCGCCCGGCCGGCCGGGGTTCACGCGCATGCAGGGCGAACTGCGGCAGGTCGCGGTCTGCCCGGACCCGCTCGAACTCGCCACGCGCGCTGCCTTGTGCCTGTGCCTGGCGACCGGCTACGCGGCGTTCGACGCCGGCATCCGGCCAGCCCTGGCGGCCGGCAGCTGAGTTTCCCTGGGCTTCCTGGGCAGCGGCCTGTAGCACGTCGCTCGCGCCGTGTGGTGACGCCACGACGGTGAGCAACTAGCTGCCACGATGCCGTTCCGTCCGTCCGCGTGCGCGTTGTCCGTTCCCGCCGTCTGCCTGCTGGCTGCCGCCGTCGCCGGGCAGGTGGTGCCGCCCGCGGACGGCAATCCGTACCGCCTCGAGCCGTTCCACGCCGACTTCCCGGTGGCCCTGGTGTATCCGCCGAACAACGGCGCCGAATACGTGCGCACGCGCCGGCAGATCCTCGAGCGGCTCGCCGCGAACCTGCAGGGCAACGTGCGGTCGGAGGCCTGGCGGATCGCGACGGAGTTCTACTGGCGCGCCCCCGAGGATGCGGTCGAACCGTTGATCGAGGCGCTGGACCAGGCGATGGGCGACCCGGCGTTCGGGGACGTGGCGCGGAACCGCATCGAGGCGATGGCGCGCATGGGGCGCGAGGACTTCGACCCGGCCCTGCGGCGCGCACTGCAGCACAAGAACCCGACCGTGCAGCAGGCGGCGTTCGCCGCGCTGGGCACCTGCGGGACGACAAAGACGCTGCGCGAGATCGCCGGTGCGTTCCCGCAGATGGACGGGCGCGCTCGCGGCGCCTGGCTGCGCGCCGTGCGTACGAAGTTGGGCGACGACGGCGTCGATCTGCTGGCGCAGGCCATGAACGGCCCGTTCCCGGCGGCGGTGCGTGATCAGGTGCTGAAGGAAGCGCTGCAGTTGCCGCCGGCACAGGCGGCGCGCGTGCTGCGTGGACGCTGGCCCGAGGCGGTCGGCGAGTTCCAGGCGATCATCGCCGGCGTGTTGCATGCCGCGGGCGACACTGCCGGCACGGTGTGGCTGCACGAGGCACTGGGCAGCGAGGACCTCGGCAAGCTGGTGTTCGCGGTCCGTCACTGCGCCTTCGGCGCGCCCGGCGAACTCCGGGATTCGCTGTTGCGCGCCTCGACGCACCTGCGCACCGAGGTGCGGCTCGAGGTCGCGAAGACGCTGGTGCGCGTGCCGGGTGAGGACGTCGCCGATGTCTACGAAGTTCTGGCGTCGCCGGACGAACCGTGGGACACGCGGGCCATTGCGTTGCGGGAGCTGACGCGGCGCGGACGCACGGCCACGGTCACCGTGCTGCTCGAAGAACTGGCGACGGCCGCGGGCACCCGGCTGCAGTCGCTGGTCAACCAACTGTCCGCGAGTGGCGATCCGCGGGCGGTGCCGGTGTTGGTCGAGCGCTTCCAGAAGGCCCCGGCCGGCGAGTCGCGGCCTTTCCTGCAGGCCTTGTCGCAGAACCACACCGAAGCGTCGGCGCGCGCCTTGTTCGCGTTGTTTCGCGGACCCGAACGGGTGGTGGGCCGCGGTGCAAACGGCGACATGACGACGCGCAACTACCTGCCGATGATGCTGATGAACGTGCGCGGCTCCGAACGGGTGGTGCTCGCGGAGTACCGCGCGATGCCGCGCGAGGAGTGGCGGTTGCGCGCACCGATGCTCCAGGTGCTGGCCGGCATCGCCGCGGACCGCAACGACCCCGCGCTGCAAGCCGACTTCATCGCTCCCGTGCGCGAGGTGTTGTTCGACCGCGAGGAGTTGCCGCAGATGCGCGTGCTGGCGCTCAACCTGATGACCCTGCCGGCACTGACGATCGACGACGTGCTGGCCTTGAAGAACGGCCTTCGCCAGGAGGCGGCTGGCCTGCGGGCGCTGTTCGCCGATTTCCTGATCGACGCCTTCTGACGTCGACGGCCGGCGCCGTCGAGCCGTCAGTAGAGGATCCAGCGTTCGTCCGCGCGCGCGCGGTACGAGATCGTCGGGGCCGATCCGGCGATGAGCGGCGCCTGCGCCGCCCCGGGTGGCGGTCGGTAGTCGCCGAGACCGCGGTAGTTGGCGGTCAGGTTGCGGGTGTAGGCGCGCGGCGCGGCCTCGGCGTGGAAGAACACGCAATGGCCCGGTCCGGTCGCCGCCAGCGGCCAGGCCAGCACCTCGCGTGTCGGCACCGCGTCCCGCGCGACCACGGCGTCGGGCGGCAACGGCGCCATCGCCAGTTGGAAGGCGTAGTGCTTGTTGCGCAGCACGAGCAAGGTCCCCGGGATCGGCGGCTCGACGACCTCGAGGTCGTCGATGTGCTCGGCGGAAGCGCCGGCCAGCAGCCAGAACCGACCCTGCAGCAGTTCCCCGTCGGCGGCCATGTCCGCGGGCGACAGTTCGTTGCCGGCCTGGAGCAGCAGTGCCGCGATGCGATCGGCGCGTCGTTCCACGCGCGTCGTGCGGGCAGCCGCCAGCCACGGCAGCCAGACGCTGAACGCGATCAGCCCGGCCCCGGCGACGAGGTACCAAGGCATCGGGTGGGTCCATCGCGACCGCCGCCAGTGGTCCATGCCGGGAGTATCGGCGGCGCCAACCGCCGACGCCACCGCGCGCTCGTGCCCTTGCGTCCGGTTCCGCGACCGTCGTGGCGAGGGGGTCAAGGCCGGCCGTGGTCGGCCCGATAACGACCGACGGCGACGGCGCCGCACCACCGAGGAGACGCATGACGATTCGCAACCAGGGCGACCAGGGCTTCGACGACTTCCGCAAGGAACGCAAGCGCATCCAGGCGAAGGTCGGCCGCCAGACGCCGCTGCAGGAGTACCAGAACCACGCGCTGCGCGAGCTGGAGCAGGCGGAGGAACGGGAGGTGCGCGAGCAGCAGCTCACGCGCGAAGTGCACGACTTCTTCGCTGCGGCGACGCGCCAGGCAGCCTCGATCGTCGACAAGGTCGCCCGCGACGCCGAACGCGAGGCCGGCCAACGTGTCGAGCAGGAGATGGAGTCGTTCCTGTTCGACTCGCTCGCGCGCATGAACACGTTCGTGCTGACGGTGCTCAAGGAGCGCCGCGGTTCGATCGCCGAGACGCGGAAGGAGCCGAGCGTCGGCAACCTCGTCGGCCGCTTGCTCGACGAGTTCCGCAGTGAAGGTACCGCCGAAGTCGGCGACAAACACATCGGGCAGGATCCGTTCGCGACGCTCGTCGACGACGTGCAGCGTGAGTTCCGCGAACAGGTCGGCGCCCCGCGCAGCACGGACGAGGACGCCGCCCCGATCGAGCAGCACCTGGTCGCCGCGGTCGACAATGGCACCCCGGCCGAAGAGGTCGAGGCGGCCGAGCCGCCCGTCGAAGCACCGCAGGAGGCCAGCGGCCCGGCACCGGTCGCGGACACCAAGGCATCCGGCGGCAGCGACGAGCTCGACCGCCTCAAGGAGGCGCTGAAGAGCATGGTGCGGCAGGGCCTGATGACGCGCGAGGAAGCGAAGGCGGCGTGGCAGGTGCGCCTGCAGGCGCTCGCCGCGAACCCCTGAGCGCGTTCAGGTCGGCGCGATCACGCGCGCGATCCGTCGCGCCGGCAGGATCGCGGCGGCGATCGCCGCCGCCACGATCGGTTGGCCGGCGGCCCACGTGAGCAGCGCGGCGTAGAGCATCGTGCCGAGCAGCAGCCAGCCCATCGACCGGCGGATCGCCGCCTGATCCCAGCTGCGCCTCTGCGCGTTGCGGCGCAGGAACACCAGCAGCGGCAGCACCGCGAACGCGGGTGCGGGCCACAAGCCGTTCTGCACGGTGACGATGCCGACCAGCGCCACGATCGGCGGCGCGGTCTGCACCGCGCTGATCGCGCGCGGCGACACCGACGGCTCGTCCTCGAAGATGCCGAGGATCGTCACTGCGGCGATGTAGGCGCCGTAGCACCACGCAGCGATGACGAGGTCGCGCGCGCGGTCGGGATCGAGGGTTGCTTCGGTCGCGGCGGCGATCGCCAGCGCCATCGCGAGGTTCAACCCGCGCAGGCATGCCATGCCGAGGACGCCGAGCCAGGCGACGCGCTTGCCGGCGAAGTCGTAGGCGAGGACGAGTGCTGCGAGCAGCCCGTGGTAGTGCCGGCACGGCGACAGCACCACGGCCAGCACCAGCAGCATGCCGCCGAGCCCGCACGCGAACGGCACCGACACGTCGCCGCGCGGCAGCGGGCGTTCGGGCCGCTGCTCGGCGTCCAGGCGCCGGTCGGCGACGTCGTTCCAGACCATGCCGGCGGCGTAGAGCAGGCCGCTGGCGACCGCGGCCCGAGCGACCGTGGCCTGCAACGGCAGGCCGGCCACCGCGGCCCCGGCGACGACGTCGGCGATCGGCGAGAACACCGTGCCGATGCGGAGCAGGCGGAGGATCGGCAGCAGGCGGGGCACGGGCTCAGAACAGCTGCAGGATGTCGTTGTAGGTGACGAACAGCAGCAGCATCAGCACGAAGACGAGGCCGACGATCTGGCTGTAGCCGAACACGCGCTCGCTGACTGGCGAGCCCTTGATCTTCTCGATCAGCACGAAGAGCAGGTGGCCGCCGTCGAGCACGGGGATCGGCAGCAGGTTCACGAACGCGAGGTTCAGGCTCAGCATCGCGAGCAGGTAGAAGAACCAGCTCGGTCCACGTTGCGCCGCCTGGTAGCTGACCTGGCTGATGCGGATGATGCCGCCGAGGTTCTTCGCGCCGACGTCGCCGGTGACCATGCGCTTCAGCGTGACGTAGAGCTGCTTCAGCATGTCGAGCGACATTCGCGTGCCGAGCGCCAGCGCGGCGCCGAACGACTCCGCGCGCACGAGCTCGGTGCGATACGCGAGTTGCGGCATGAGTCCGGTCTCGACCTGGGCGGCGGCCTGCGCCGTCAGCAGGAGGTCGCGGCGGTGCTCGAGCCGCAACTCGCCGGTCGCGGCGTCGAGGAACGTCCCGGCCGTGATCTGCGCCGGATCGAGGCTCGCAATGGTGATCGGCAACGCGCGGCCGTCGCTGCGTTCGATCGCCTTGCGCAGGTCGTCGAAGCTGCCGACCGGCTGGCCTTCGATCACGGCGATGCGTTCGCCGGCGCGTAGGCCCGCGAGCGCCGCCGGGGCGTTGGCCGAAGGCAGCAGCATCAGGCTGTCGTCCCCGCGCAGCACGATCGCCGCGGCGAGGCCCGCTCGGTCGGCAGCGCTCGCCGGCTGCTCGAGCACGACGACTGCGGCGTTGCGTCGGACGTGGATGCGCAGGGTCGCCGGTCCGGTCGCGGCGACCGCGAGGTCCCCGCTGGTGAACGGCACGCCGTCGATCGCGAGCAGCACGTCGCCGCGCTGCAGGCCGAGCCGCGCGACGAATGCCGCATCGTGGCGGATGCCGCGGACCTGGCGCGGCAGCGGCTGCACGCCGATGCGGAGCGAGTCCTGCTTGCCGTTGGGCCGCGGCGTGATGCGCACGTCGCGCTCGGCGTCGCCGGTTCGCACGCGCGCGACGAACGGGTCGGCCCCGTCGAGCGTCGCCAGCACGTCGGCCAGCGTGGCGCCCGCGGGCGCCTTGCCGTCGATGGCGACCAGCACGTCGCCCTCCGCCAGCCCGGCCGCCGCGGCGACGCTGCCTTCGGCGATGCGCAGCTTCGGCAGGCCGGCGGTCGCGGCGACGACGCCGAGCTCGAACAGCCCGCTCGCGGCGTTCCACTGCGGCAGCACCGTGACTTCCCGTTCTTCGCCGGCTTCGTTGCGCAGCAGCAGCGGCGTCGGGCGCCCGCCGGTCAGTGCGGCCTCGACGAACAGGTTGTCGAACGACAGCAGTCGCTTGCCAGCGATGGCGACGATGCGATCGCTCGGCGCGACCCCGGCTTCCCAGCAGGCGCCACCCCGTTCGACGGCGCCGACGACCGGCGCGGTGAAGTCGACGCCGGCGGCGAACACGAGCGGGAAGGCGACCAGCGCGAACAGCAGGTTCATCAGCACGCCGCCGCACCAGTACAGCGTGCGCTGGCCGACCGACTTCGAGTGCAGCGACTCCGCCGCGGGCCAGCGATGGTCGGCAGGATCCTGGCCGGCGACCATCACGTAGCCACCGAACGGCACGGCCGAGAGCCGGAAGTCGGTGCCGCGCCAGACGAACCCGAGGATCCGAGGCCCGAAGCCGAGCGAGAACCGTTCGACGCGTACGCCGGCGAGGCGCGCCGCGAGGAAGTGGCCGAGCTCGTGCACGAAGATCAGCAAGCCGATCCCGAGCGCGGCGAACAAGACGCTGGAGAAGTCCATCAGGAAGTGCGGGCGGGCCGGGGCGGAGACTGCGCGCCGACGAAGTCCTCGGCGAGGGCGCGGGCCTCGGCGTCGGCGGCGAGCGCGCAGGCCAGCGACCGCAGCGGCCGGCTCGCGCGCGCGGCCAGCACGGCGGCGCTGGTCGCGGTGATCGCCGGGAACGGAATGCGCCCGGCCAGGAACGCGGCGGTGGCGACTTCGTCGGCGGCGTTCAGCCGCGCGCCGGCATCGCCGCCGGAGCGCAGCGCGTCGTAGGCCAGTCCGACCGCCGGATAGCGGGCCTCGTCGAGCGGTTCGAACTCGAGCGAGCGCCAACGAACAGGGTCGAACGGTTCGAAGGCGGCGGGCAGCCGTTCGGGCCAGCCGAGGCAGAACAGGATCGGCACGCGCATGTCGGGCACGCCACACTGCGCGAGCATCGAGCCGTCGACGAACTCGACCATCGAGTGCACGATGCTCTGCGGATGCAGCACGACGCGGATCGCCGCCGGGGCCGCGTCGAACAGCCAGTGCGCCTCGAGCACTTCGAACGCCTTGTTCATCATCGTCGCGCTGCCGATGGTGATGCGTGGACCCATGCGCCACGTCGGGTGCTGCAGCGCTTCGGCGACGGTGATCGCATCGAAGGTCGACAACGACCGCGTGCGGAACGGGCCGCCCGACCCGGTCAGCCACAACCGGCGGATCGCGCGCGGCTCCTCGCCGTCCAGGCACTGGAAGATCGCGCAGTGTTCGCTGTCGACCGGCAGGATGCGTGCGCCGCGGGCGCGGGCCAGCGGCATCAGGTACTCGCCGGCGGCGACCAGCGATTCCTTGTTGGCCAGCGCCAGCGTGCGGCCGTTGGCGAGCGTCCACTCGGACGCGGCGAGGCCGGCAGCCCCGGTGATGGCGTTCAGCACGACGTCCGGTCGCGTCGCGTCGAGCGCGGCCAGCAGGCCTTCGGGGCCGGCGTGGAAGCGCACACCGCCCGGCAGGTTCGGCGCGGTCACGGTGCCGGTCAGGCACGCCGCCAGCGGACGGTGCACCGCCGCGGCGGCGGCGAGCGCATCGGCCGAGCTGTGCGCCGCGAGCAGGACCACGGCGAAGCGGTCGTGGTTCTGCTCGAGGATCTGCAGGGCCTGACGGCCCACCGAGCCCGAGCAACCGAGGATCGCCACGGAACGACGCGCCACGGCGCGATCATGAAGGCGACCCCGGCGAATGCAACGGCCCGCCACCCGGTTGCGACGGCGGGACGCCGTTCGCATCATCCGTGCATGCGGATCGTGTGCGCCGTCGTTGCGGGTCTGGCGTCGGCGCTCGTGCTGCGCGCGCAGGACGAGGCGGCGTTCGTCGCCGCGCTGGCGCGCGCCGAGGCGGCTTCGCCGGACGAACGCGCTGCCGCCGCGGCGGCGGCACTCGAGCAGTTCCTCGGCTTGCACGACGAAGGCGTGCGCGAGCGCCACGAAGTCGCCGGCGTCGCGATGGCGTTGGCCGCGGACCGGCTGCCGCTCGCCGTGGAGTTGGCGACCGCGGCGCGGGCACGGCGGNNGGCGGCCGCACGAGCCACGACTCGTGCGTTGCCACCTGACGGCGCTGCTGCGGCAGGGCGCGTTCGTGGAGTTCGTCGACCTGGCGCGTGTCGACCTCGCCGCGGCGCGCGACGCGGTGCACGCGGTGTTCGTGGCGGAAGAGGCCCGGCTGCTGCCGCTGGCCGAGCAGAGGCTGCGCAGTGGCGACACTGCCCGCGGGCGCTTCGTGTTCGCGACCTTGGCCGAAGTCGAGCCGCCGGCGAGCCATCGCCTCGGCAACTTCGCGCTGTGCCTGCGCCAGCTCGGCGAGCTCGAGGCGGCGCGCGCGGCCTACGAACGTGGGCTGGTCCTGGCGCCGGACGACCTCGACCTGCGCAACGACTACGGCCTGTTCCTGCGCGCCACCGGCGACCTGCCCGGCGCCGTGCGTGCGTTCGAGGCGGCCTGGCGGCTCGATCAGTCGCGCCCGCCCGAACTGCGGGGCCGTGGTCCCGCGATCACCAACCTCGTGCACCTGGCCGCCACGCGTCCTGGTGTGCTGCCGCGCGACCCGATTCCCGACGCCGCGGTTGCGCTCGCCGTTCGGCCCGACGCGACGATGCTGAAACGGCTCGTGCTCGACGTCGTCGCCGACCGGCTCGGGGCGCGTCGCTGAGCGGGCGGTGGGGTGGTGACGGGCCGGAGCCGGCGCTAACGTGGTGGCGACCCCTGGGCGGTTCTCGCGGCGATTGGCAGCGGGCCGCCCGCGACTCCTGCCGTCGAGGACCCGCCTGATGACGTTCCTGGTTCCGCTCGCGCTGCTCTCCGTGTCGTTGTCCTGGACTCCGGTGCCGCAAGGCGGCCAGGATCCCGGCAACGGCAAACCGGCGATCCTGACTCCTGCGGAGCAGCAGAGCCTGCGCGACAAGCTGGCGAAGTTCCTGCAGGACGACGCCACCTACTCGTTGTCGACCGGCAAGGACCGCGAGAAGGCGCGGCGCGCGGTCGACAAGAGCAAGGACGCGATGGAGGAGGCGTGGAACAAGACCAAGTCGAAGGGGGACCTGCTCGCGTCGCCGGTCGACCTGCGGGCGATCTACGAGAACTGCTTCCTGCTCAAGCCGTCGCCGGTTGCCGCGGGCAGCCTGCGCAAGGAGACGATCAAGGAGGAGGGCCTCGAGTACTGGTACTACCTGCCCAAGGCCTACAAGGAGAAGGTCCCGTCGCGCACGCTCATCGTGCTGCCGGGTACGTCTGGCGCCGCCGCCGGGGCCGGGTGGGTGAAGACTCAGGACTACTTCAACGCCACGTGGGACAAGGCAGCACTGCTGGCCGATGCGATCGTGCACCTGCCGTCGCCGCCGGCCGGGCTCGAACTGGACCCGATCCCCGACTGGACGCGCGAGGGCGCGGAGGCCGAAGAGCAGCGCCGCATCATCCTGATGTGGGCGACGTTCTCGGAGGTGATGCGCACGTTCAACGTCGAGCGCAGCCGCGTCTTCCTCGACTGTGGCCGTGGTGCGTGCGGCTTCGGCCTGCGGTTCGTGACGATGTTCCCGGACCGGTTCGCTGGCGTCGTGCTGCGCGCGCCGACCGAGGTCGACGACCTGCGGCTCGGCAGTTTGCTCGGCATGCCGGTGCTGCTGCTGAAGACCGCGGCGACCGCCGGCGTCGTCGACGCGCTGCAGAAGCGGCTCGAGGACCAGTCGCCGGGGAGCACGAAGGTGCTCGAAGCGGCGGACGAGTATCCGCACCGCGAGTCGACGGCCGCGATCGAGGCCTGGCTGGCGGAGCGGCGCCGCGTCATGGTGCCCAAGCGCGTCGTGATCGAACCCAACCACGACCGCCACAACCGCGCCTACTGGGTCGACATCGACACGGCCGAACTGCTGGCGACCGCCGCGCCCGACAAGAAGCCGCGCATCGAGGCCGAGGCCGATCGCGCCGCCAACCGCATCACGGTGAAGACGGTCGGGGTCGAGCGGTTCACGTTGTTCCTCAACGACGACCTCGTCGACCTCGACAAGGAGTTCACGGTCGTCATCAACGACAAGGCGATCACCGAGAAGAAGACGCGCAACGTCCGCGATCTGCGCGAACGCGTGATCAGCCGCAACGACTGGGAGTGCCTGTTCCCGGCCTCGTTCACCGCGACCGTGCCGAAGTAGTGGCTGCTCGCCCCGGCGACGTCGAACCACCGCTGCGGCTGCTCGCGGCCGGAGCCGCTGCCGCCCTTGCGGGTGCTGGCTGCATGGCGGCCGAGTTGTCGGCCGTGCGCCTGCTGGCTCCGAACTTCGGTGACAGTGCCTACGTCTGGACGAACGTCATCGGCGTGATCCTGGCCGCGCTCGCCACGGGAGCGTGCCTCGGTGCGCGATGGTCGCGGCGTGCGACGCTGCGCGGGCCGCTGATGACGGCGTGCGTGGCGGCGGGCGTCTGGCTCGCGGCCTCGCCGTGGGTGGCGCGCGCCGTCGGCTCGTGGCTGGTGCCGCCCGACCTGCCGCTCGACGCGGCGATGCCGGCACTGATTTCGGGCTCCTTCGTCGCGACGGCGATGTTGTTCGCGCCGGCGATGGTGGCCCTCGGTGCGGTGTCGCCGCTGCTGGTCACGTTCGTCGTGCGAAGCGGCACCGACGTGGGGCGAGCCGCCGGCGTCCTGAGTGCCGCCGGAACGATCGGCAGCCTGGCCGGCACGTTCGCGGCGACGCATTGGCTGGTGCCCACGTTCGGCTGCCGGATGGCGATGGCGATCTCGGCGGGCGCGTTGCTCACCGCCGGCATGCTGGTCGGTCCGCGGCGCCGCGCGATCGCCGGCGGCTTTGGCCTGCTGGCGATCGCGGGCTCGTTGTTGGCGGCGCGAGGGCCGCTGCGGGCGATCGATGCACCCGTGGAACTGCTCGAGGAAGTCGAGTCGCGCGTGCAGTTCCTGCAGGTGGTGCGTGATCCCACCGCGTCGCCAGCGACGGTGCTGCTCCGCATCAACGAAGGCCTGGACAGCTTCCACTCGGTGGCGATCGCCGGGTCGACGTTCACCGGTGGGCGCTACTACGACTGGCACGGGATCGCGCCGCTGCTGCTCACGCCCCCGGTCGTGCCGGCCGACCTGCGCGTGCTGTCGATCGGCGATGCCGCGGGTTCGCTGCGCGCGGTCTACGCGGGCGTGCATGCCGGTGCTCGGGTCGATGCCGTCGACATCGACGCCGCGGCGATGGCGCTCGGCGACCGGTGGTTTCCGGGACCGAAGGCGGACGGCGCCCGGTACGTCGTCGACGGTCGCGTGTTCGTCGACAACGCCACCGGGCGCTGGCACGTGATCCACGTCGACGCCTTTGCGCACCAGGTCTACGTGCCGGCGCACCTGGCGAGCCGCGAGTTCTTCGTCGCGCTGCGCGAACGGCTGCACGATGGCGGCGTGCTGGCCTGCAACGTCGGCGCACTGCACGCCGGCGACCCGGTGCTGCGGGCGATCGGCGCGACCGTCGCCGACGTGTTCGGCCATGCGCTGGCGTTCCAGGTCCCGAGGTCGCGCAACGCGCTGCTGGTCGCGGCGAAAGGGGCGCCGCCGCAGCCGGAGGCGATTGCGCGAGCGGTGCCGGCGGGGCTGTCCACGAGCGACCGGGAGCTGTGGGAACACGTGCTCGCGCGTACCGCCGCCGGACCCTGGGTCGACCTCGCGGGTGCAGCACCCGTGTTGCAGGACGACCGGCCCGAGCTCGATCGCCTGTTCGCAAGGAGCTACATCGTGCGGACGGACCCCGCGACGATCGTGTCGATGAACGGCCCCGAGGCTGCTGCCGGCGCCGAGAGCGCTGCCTATGCCGCCGCCGTGCGTTCGGACTGGACCGGCGTGCTCGCCGCGGTGCAACAGAGCCGCGAGGCGACGGCGACGCTGCGCGAGTACGCCGGGGATGCCCGTTGGTCGCTGCGATTGCACAACGGGGCGGCAGCCGAGTACGGCGCCGCGCTGGACCTCGCCGCGGACGCGGCGAGCCGGGACCGCTTGCGCGGCAAGCTGCGCGACGTGGCGCTCGACGCCGAGCCGTTGCAGCGAGCCGAACGCACCGCTCGGCGCAACGGCGTCTGGCAGTGGGCTCTGCTCGGGATCGGCGCCATCGTCGCCGCCTGGGCGTTCCGGGCCCGCTGAACGATCGACTTCAGAGGATGTCGAGGATGCCGCTCTGGCCGTTGGTGAGCGTCGTCGTGGACGCGCGGTAGTTGGTGTGCGTGGCGAACGTGCTGTTCCACGGCAGCGGATCCTTGTCGCAGATGCTGCCGAGTGCCACGGCGACGAAGGCGATGGTGAGTTCCGCGAGGTCGTCGTCGGCCAGCATGCCCAGCAGCGGCTCGATGCTGCGGCGGTCGCCGATCTGGCCCAGCGCCTGGGCGGCCGCGGAGAGCCGCAGCAGGTTGCCGCTGTCGGCGGCGAGTTCGGCGCACAGCAGGTCGTTCACCGACTGGTCGCCGATCAGGCCGAGCGCGCGCACGCACTGCATCAGCACGAACGGCCGCCGCGCCGAGGCCGCCATCGTGCTGCGCAGGTCTGGCAGCGAGCGCGGGTCGCGCAACAGGCCGAGGCCCAGTGCGACGTAGCCGGCGATGTCGTCGCGCTGCACGTTGGCGAGCAGCACCTTGCTCATCGGGTCGACGGCGTCGACGTGGCCGGCCAGACCGAGTGCGATCGCGAGGGCACCAATGGCACTCGGGTTCCGCGCCTCGGCGAACGCGGTGGCGAGCCGGTTGGAGAGCACGTCGTCGCGTTCGTCGGCGCCCGCGGCCGCGGCCGCCTCGCGTCGGCGTGCAGCGAGCACGCCGAGCGCCATCGCGCACCACGGCTGCTCGATCGCCTTGCCGGCCTGGTCGAACTCACGCAGCAGGGCCTCGCGCGCGCGGGCTCCGCCGATACGCGCGAGGGCGAGCAGCGCGAACGACCGGGTCTGCTGGTCGCGGTGGGTGCGGTGGCAGGCGAGCAGGAGCTCGGCCGCGGCGGCATCCGGCGAATCCGCGGCCTCCCAGCCGCTGCAGAGGCCACCGAGGGCCAGGGCGCACGACTGCGCGATGAACAGGTTGCTGCCGCGCGTGGTCGTGCCGCCGCCTGGTGCGGCCTCGAGGCTGCTGGCCAGGTCGGCTTGGAAGAGGTCTCGCCAGTAGGCCGCCGTCGGGTCGCCGGCGGGCAGGAGCCGGGCGATGGCCGGCGGCACGTGGGCCTGCAGCAGTCGTTCCCCCGCACCGAGGTCGCACAGGTACCAATCGCCGAGCGTCTGCACGATCTGGCGGCGGAGCAGCTTGGCAGCCGGCCCCGGCAACGAGCGGGGCAGCAGCGACAGGGCCTCGGCGGCGGCGACTCGCAGTTCGCGGCCGTAGTTGTTGGGAGACTCGAGGATCTGCAGCAAGGGGGCCGAGGCGTTGCGGGCCACGGTGGGGTCGTTCGTTCGAGCGAGGATCAGTCCAAGGCCGAAGGCTGCGAACGCGCGAGTGCGTTCGTTGACCGCAGCCTCGCCCGACAACGCGCGCGCACGGGCGTCGTCGAGCACGAGACTGCACAGTGCATCCAACTCCGCTTCGCCCTGCTGGCCGGCGATGCCGATCGCGAGGGCCGCCGTCTCGCGCCGTTCCTGGTCGTTGCTGGAGAGCAACGGAGTGAACAGATCGAGCAGCCGCCAATCCGGGGTGTCGCGGCCGATCTTCGCTAGGGCGACGGTGCAGCCCGAAACGACGTCGCGGCTCGTCGTTGTCCTCAGTCGTCGAGCCAGCGCTTCCGCGACCTTCGTGAGATCGTCCTCGGTCGGTCGCTGCACCGCGGTGCGCGGAAGCAAGGCGCGGCGGCCGCTCAGCAGCTCGTCTTCCGGCGTGCGCGACGGGGCATGGATCGCGTCGCGCAGGCGCAGGNNGCCGAACTCCCACCAGAACTCCCAGCGGCCGAGGTCGTCATCGAGGGCAATGCCGCGCGCCTTGCCGCCTGCGATGGTGCCGGAGGACGCCGAGGCGCCGCCACTCGTCGTCGGCGTCGAGGGGCCGCTTGTCGTTCCGGTCGAGCCGCTGTTGCCCGAGCCGCTGCTGGGTTGGGACTTCGAGGACGAGCCACTGCTCGAGTTCGATGGGGGAGCCACTTCGCCGGGGCCGCGGTATTGGCCGCCATGCGCGAGGGCGGGGTCGAGCAGGCTCGTGAGAACCAGCACGCGGAGGATCGTCGGCAAACGAGAGAAGGCCATGGGATCGTCAAAGCAACGGTCGTGCCTGGCGGGACGAAGCAGCGTCAGCAGGGTCGCAGCCGGAAACGAACAAGGGCGCGCGNNCAGCCGATGCTGCGCGCGCCCTTCGGGGCAGGCAATCGAGCGCCGGTCAGCGACCGGCGGCGATCACAGGATGTCGAGGATGCCCGTCGACTTGTTGGTCAGCGTCTCCACCGATGCGCGGTAGTTGATGTTCTGACCGATCTTGCTGTTCCACGGCATCGGCTCCTTGTCGGCGATGCCGCCGAGCGCCACCGCCGCGAACGCCCGCGACAGCTCCTGCAGCTTGTCGTCGAACAGCATCTTCTTCAGCGGCGCGATCGTGCGCTGGTCGCCGATGAAGCCGAGTGCGGACGCGATGGCCGACAGCTTGGCCAGGTTCGGCTCGCCGTCGGTCATCAGCTGCTGCAGCGTCTCGGCCACGCGCTTGTCGCCGAGTTTGCCGAGCGCGATCGCCGCCTGTTGCAGCAGCTCGGTGCGGCGCACCGACTGCTTGACGACGTTGTTGATGTCCTCGATCGAGGCGGTGTCGTTCATCAGCGCGAGGCCGATGGCGAGATAGCCGGCCATCTCTTCCTTCGCGACGTTGTCGAGCATGCGGCGGCGCATCTCGTCCGCGGCGTCACGTGCCTGGATCAGGCCGAGCGAGATCGCCAGAGCGCCCGTCAGGCTCACGTTCTTGCCGTCCTTGAGCTCCTTGGTCAGGGTTTCGGCCAGCACGGAGTCTTCGTAGGGAACGCCGGTCTTCTTGGCTTCCTCGTGCTTGAAGAACGTCAGCACGCCGAGCGCCAACGCGCACCACGGCTTCTGCTGGTCCTTGCTCGCCCGGTCGAACTCCTTCAGCAGGATGTCGCGGTTCTGCTTGCCGCCGATCAGGCCGAGGCTCAGCAGCGCGAAGTTGCGGGTCTGGACGTCCTTGTGGTTGCCCCACAACTCGAACAGCAGCTTGCTGTACTTCGCGTCCGTCGAGACCTTCTCGTCCTTGTCCTCGAACGGCTTGGCCAGGAGGCCGAGTGCTTGGGCGCACGACTGCGGGATGTAGATGCTCGAGCGCTTGACCTTGCCCTTCTCCTCCAGGTCGGCGGCGAACAGCTCCTTGAAGTGGTCGGCGCGATCGTGGTCGCGGCCGATCAGCTTGGCGATCGCCGTCGGGCAGTGCGACTGGATCAACTGCTCGCCCGAGCCGAGGCTCTTCATGTAGTACGACTCGAGTGCAGCCACCGCGTCGCCGAGCAGCGTCTTGGCGTCGTCGCTGGCGGTCCCGATGTTGAGGATCGACATCCCGTTGATGGCCGCGACCTTCAGGTTGCGGTTGCTGACCTGGTCGTTGGCGAGCACCTCCTTCATCGCCTCGAAGGCGCGACGCTTGATCTTGACGTCGGTGGTCTTGTTGGCGGTGAGGCCAAGGCCGTAGAGCGAGAACGAGCGCGTGCGGTCGTCGACCGAGCCACCCGCCGCGGCGCGTCCCTTGTCCTTGTCGAGGGCGAGGCCGACCAGCAGGTCCATCTCGATCTCGCCGGCGATCGCCGCGATGCCGAGCGACAGCGCGGCCGTCTCACGCACTTCCTGGTCCGCCTTCTTGAGGCGCGGAGTGAAGACGTCGATCAGTTTGAAGTCCGGGTGGTCGCGCCCGATCTTCGCCATGGCGACCATGCACGACGAGTTGATGTCGCGCTGTTCGGTGGAGTCGATCGCCTTCTTCAGCGCCGGCAGGATCTCGCCATTGATCTGCTCGTCGGTTGGCTTCAGCGAGTCCTTGGCGTCGTTGCGGCGCGTCGAGCCGAGGTAGAAGTCGTCGCTACCGGTCGTCGGACCGCCCGCCTGCACGGCATCCTTCAGGCGGATGAACGGGTCCTTGTTGAACTCCCACCAGTAGTTCCAGGTGGTGAGGTCGTCTTCGATCTGGGCGCCACGGCCACCGGTCGTCGGACCGCGGCCGCCACCGGGGGCACCGGGGCCGCCCGTCGACGGGCCAGCCGGGCCGCCGGTCGCCGGACCGGACGGGGCCGGGGCGCTCGGGCCAGCAGGGCCGCCGGTCGTGGGCCCGGCAGGGCCGCCGGACTTGCCGCCGCCGCCGGGGCTCGGCGGGACGACGTCGCCCGGGCCGCGATACTGACCGCCGTGGGCATTGGCGGTCTCGGGCAGGAGCGCGAGCAGGCCCGCGCAGCAGAGACCAGAAAGCACGAACTTCTTCATGAGCAGCTCCGTGAGGAATGTCGAACGCGCCCCGTGGACGAGAGCGAGGGCTGGACCGGGTGCGCGGGCAATGTAGCCAAGACTGTTGCGGCGATGCAAAACCGGGACCAACCCTCTTTCGTGTTCCGGCAGCGACATCCCGGGGTTGGTTGTTACCCCACGGGAACAACAACCGCCGGTTAGCGCCGCAGCAGCCGCAGCACGCCAGGGTGGACGTTCGGTGCGGCCGCCACCGAAGGGGTGTGCTCGATGGTCAGGTCGCGGAACGGCAGGATCGCGCGGCCCGCCCAGTCCGTGAATCGGCCCCCGGCTTCGACGACGACCAGCCCCGCGGCGGCGAGGTCCCAGATGCGACCCTGCTCCTGGACGTTGGCGTCCAACCGGCCGCAGGCCACGTCGGCGAGTTGGGTGACCGTGCTGCCGAGCGTGCGGATGCGTCCGCCGCGGCGTTGCAGGCGCGCCAGGAAGGCGAGCCGCTGCTGGCCGCGGAACCACTGGCAGCCCAGCATCGCCCCATCGTCGAGGCGGCCGTCCGGGATGCGCAGCCGGCGCCCCGCGCGTCGCGCCCCGCCGCCGAGCACCGCGTCGTAGGTGGCGTTCTCCGGCGCGCAGTGGATGGCGGCGAGCACCGGCTGGCCGCGATGCAGCAGGGCGACGGCGACGGCGAAGTGATGGAGTTCGCGCGCGAAGTTGCTGGTGCCGTCGATCGGGTCGACCACCCAGAGCAGGGGCCGGTCCAACTCGCGCGGGGCGGATTCCTCGCCGAGGAACCCCGCCTCGGGCAGCAGCCTCGTCAGGGCCCGGCGCAGCCAGGCTTCCGTGCGCACGTCCACCGCGGTGACGAAGTCCCCGAGGCCTTTGCGCGCGACGTCGGCCGGGCGCACCCGCTGCTGCGCGCGCGCAATCCGCAGGCCCGCGGCGCTGACGAGGGCGAGCACCGGAACACGCAGGCGCTTCGCCGTCCGCACGGCGGCGATCCGATCAGGGGCACTCATCGAGGCCGCATCGTCGGTGGCGCGTGATGCCACGCAAGGGGCAGGTCGCGCGGAGGACGATTGCCGGAGATCGCGCGTGTCGCGCCCAGCAGCGCTTGCTACAACGCCGACGCGCATGGCTCACGTCGTGTCCTCGCCTTTGCCCGCCCGTGCCGTGGTCGGGGCGATGTTCGTCGTCGCCGTGGCCGGCTGCGTGAGTCGGCCCGAACCGGCGACCCGGGCGTTCGCGCGCGTCGAAGCGGCGCCGAGCCCAGCCCCGGCGGCCGTGCCCGACGCGCCGCGCGCTGCCAGCCGCGGCTCCGAAGAGCTGGCGCCGGTGGGCGAGCGCGAGTTGCGCGAGGCGTTCGCGGCAGCGCCCGACCTCGACCAGCCGGCCCACGAACTCGCCGCGTTCCTCGCCGCCGACGAACGGCACGCCGAGGCCCTGGTCGTCGTCGAACTGGCGTTGCAGCGAGGCGGCGGCGAGTCGTTGCAGATCGTGCGCGCCGGCCTGCTGCGTGATCTTGGCCAACGGCACGAAGCACTCGCCACGCTCGAGGCGCTGCTCGCGGCGGGGGCCGATCTGCATCCGGGCCTGCGGCTCGAAGTCGCCGAACTGGCCTGGCTCGAAGGCCAGGACGAAGCGGCGCGTCGCATCGTCGCCGAACTGCAGGCAGCCCCGGGGCATGCCGCCTGGCTCCACGCAGCCCCCGTCGAGGCGCGGCGACTGCTGGCGGCGATCGCCGCGGGCGATGGCGTGCACCGCATGCGCGTTCGCGACCTGCTCGGCAACCTGCGCGGTGCGCCGCTGGCGAGCGAACGGATCGCCGCGCTCGAGCGCCTGCTCGACCAATCGGGTCTCGACCCGACGGCGTACGACGCGGTGGCCGAGCACGCGCTCACGATCGCACTGCACGACGCCTCGCCGGCCGTGCGCGCGAGCGCCGTGCGCGGCGCACCCGAACGGAACGGCCTTGCAGCCGATGCGTGCGCGGTGGGGCTCGCCGACACCGACGCGCTGGTGCGCACCGTCGCCTCGGAACGCGCGGCTGCGGTGCTCGCTGGCGACGCGCTGCCGGCTCTGGTCGCTGCCTTGGCCGTCGAAACCGACGCCGCGGCCTTCGGAGCGCTGCACGCAGTCGTGCGGCGGTGGTTGCCGGCGCTGGCACCGCTGCCCGCCGGGGCTGCCGCGGACGCCGAAGTTCGCGCGCAGGCGATCGCCGTCGTGCAGTCCCGCCTGGCGCGTCCCGCCAACGAGCCATGATGCCCTTCTGCAGCAGACGACTTGCGTGTGCCGCGCTGACCGCCATCGTCGTCGGTTCGGGCGGCTGCACCGTCGCCGACAACCTCTCCGCCGGCGAGATCCTCGACGAGCTCGACGCGATCGTCACCGTGCGCCCTGCCGGCGCGGACACCAGCGTGCTCTATGCGTCGCGCGCCGAGGTCTCGCGATGGTTCGCGCGCACGTCGCTGCTGCTGTTGCCGATCCGCCCGGTGTTGGTGGTGATGCTCGGCGGTACGGCGAACGACGCGATCGCACTGCCGCGCGTGCACGTGCGCGAACTGCTGCGCGAACTGCCGGACGAGGTCGGCAGCGATCCCCTGCTGGCGGCGCTGGCGGCGTCGCGACTCGGATGGATCGCCGAGTACGAGCCCAACGCCCAGAGCCGCGTCGTCGCGATCGACGGCCTGGCCCGGATCGCGGTCGCGAGCGGGCTGCCGGTGTTCCAAGGCGACTTCGCCCGCCTTGGCGCGGTCGTCGATCCCGAGGCGTTCCTCGCCGCCAAGGCCGCCATCGCCATCGGCGCTCCGGCGGCCCGTGGTGCGGGTCCGTGGTCCGCGGCGGCGGCCGAGGCCTATGCGCGCGGGCTGACGTCGTTGACGGTGGCCCCGCTCGACAGCGGCGGCGGCCGACTGCGCCTGCTCGAAGAACTCACCGGCTTGTGGGTCGCCGAGGACGACGAGCGCGTGCTGCCGGCGGCCGAGGCGGCGGTGCGGACGGCGATGCAGTACGTCTTCGAAGGGGCCCTGCTGCGCATCGTGCAGGGGCGCGCGCCGGAGAACGTCGACCTGCGGCTGTGCGCGATGGAGCACGTGCGCGCGTTCGGCGGGCCAGCGAGCGTGCCGTTGCTGCTGGCGGTCATGGCGAGCACCGCCGACGAGTTCGCGCGCGGGGAGAGCCGCTTCGACCCGGATCCGCTGGTGCAGCTGCGGCTGATCCACTTCTGCGGGCAACTGCGCGGCGATCTCGCGACGTCGACGGTGCGGTTGCCGGGCCGCGATGGGCTGCCGTTGTCGCCGGTCGACTTCCTGGCGAACACGATCTTGACCGGGCGCGAGCACTATTCGAAGCTGCGGTTGCCGGCGCTGGTGGCGCTGACCTGGTCGCTGCAGCGACCGCGACTGGATCCGGATCCGGCATGGGTTCGGGAGTGGCGGGCGCAGCGCCGATAGCCGGCGTCCCGCATGCACACCCTCTGGTGCGACGAACCCATCGCCTACGACGGCAGCCAACTGCGGGCGCACTGGTTGTTCGCCCGGTTCGGGCTCGTCGGCGACGCGTGCGTCGGCTTCCGCGGGCCGTGCGCGGTGCAGCGCGACGAGATCGCGGACCTGGCCGACGTCGACGGCCCAGGCATCGCCGCCAACGACATGGTGCACTTCGTCTGGGAGTCGTTTCGCGAGACGGATCTGCTGCTCGCCGTGCACCGGCAGCGGTTGTTCGCGGCCCAGGCCGCGGAGGTGCTGGCACGGCTCGGCGCCACCGCCGCCGTGCGCCGTGACGGCGACGATCTGTGGGTCGGTGGTGGCAAGCTGTCGATCTCGATCGCGACGGTGAGCCCGGTGAGTTCGCTGCTGCACTTCGCGGTGAACGCCGCGCCGGGTGGTGCTCCGGTCGCGATCGCGACGCTCGCCGATCTCGGGATCTCGCCGCGGCGCTTCGGGGAAGCGCTGCTGGCCACCGCCGCCGCCGAACAGGCATCGATCGCCGACGCGCGCGCGAAGGTGCGACCGAAAGGAGAGTGGCGGTGAACGGGCGCCTCGTCACGGGACTCAAGCTCGCGCTGGTCGCGGGCCTGATGTGGTACGTGTTCGGCAAGATCGACTTCGAGGATCGCCTGCGCTGGCGCGTCGGCGAGGACGTCGTCGCCGAGGAGATCATCGAGATCCAGGGGCCGTGGAAGCAGGACCCCGTCGCCTACGTGCGTCCGGGCGAGACCGAACGGCGGACCGCGTCGCGCGGCGACGCCGGCGAGGGGCGCACGCTGTCGGTCGACCCGGGCTTCCTGACCTACTGGCGGAGCCTCGATCCGCTGCTGTTCGCGCTCGGCGCACTCTGCTACTTCCTGACCGCGGGGATCGCGGGCGCGCGTTGGTGGTGGCTGCTGCGCGTGAACGGCACCGACGTGTCGTTGTTCGAGACGCTGCGATTCACCTGGATCGGCATCTTCTTCAACAACGTCGTTCCTGGTGCGACGGGCGGCGACATCGTGAAGGCGCTCTACATCATGAAGCGCTGCCCGGGCCATCGCGTCAACGTGCTGGTCTCGGTGATCGTCGACCGTGTGCTGGGGCTCGGCTCGTTGGCGCTGCTGGGGGCGGTGGTCGTGCTGTTCGCGCTCGACCGCTTCGGCGATCTGGCGCTCGCGATCTGGGGCGTCATCACCGGGGTCTTCCTGATCGGCGCGGTCGCGTTCAGCAAGCGCTTGCGCAGCCTGGTGCGGCTGAAGTGGGTGCTCGACCGGCTGCCGCACCGCATCGGGCACCTGCTGAAGCTCGTCGATCAGGCGGTGTTCTTCTATCGCGACCACAAGTGGGTGATCACCGCCAGCCTTCTCGCGGGCGTCGGCAACCACGTGATCGCGGTAGGCAGCGTGCTGTTGATCGGCGAGTCGCTCGGCGTTGGTCTGCCGCCGTTCGAGTACTTCGTGCTGATCCCGGTGATCAACATCGTCACCGCGTTGCCGATCGCACCGAACGGTTGGGGGCTTGGTGAGATGCTCTACCGGAGCCTGTTCGCCACCTATGGCAGCGTGCACCTGGCCGGGGTTCCCGAAGCCGTGGCCCGCTCGACGATGGGCACGCGCGGCGTGGCGCTGTCGGTGCTCTACCGCCTGCACGTGACCCTCTGGTCGCTGCTCGGCGGACTCCTGGTGCTCTTCGCCAAGGACCGCGTGACCAAGGCCGACATCGAGCGCGAGACCGCGATCGAGGAGGCCGACGGCGACATGGACCCGCCGGAACGGGCCGGCTAACGTCCGCCGCCCCATGTCGCTGCTCGTCGTCGGTTCCACTGCGTTCGACACCATCGAGACCCCGCACGGCAAGTCGGCGGACTGCCTGGGCGGCTCGTCGACCTACTTCGCACTGGCGGCGCGGCTGTTCACGTCGGTGCGCCTGGTCAGCGTCGTCGGCGACGACTTCCCGGCCGGCCACCGCACGCTGCTCGCCGACCGCGGCGTCGATCTGGCCGGCGTCGAGCAGCGGCCCGGCAAGACGTTCCGCTGGCACGGTCGCTACGCGGCGGACATGAACTCGCGGCAGACGCTCGACGTGCAGCTCAACACGTTCGCCGACTTCGCGCCAAAGGTGCCCACCGCGTGGCGCAACACGCCGTTCGTGTTCCTCGCCAACGGCGCGCCGGCGACGCAAGCGAGCGTGCTCAACCAGATGCAGGGCGTGCGGTTCTGCGTCGCCGACACGATGGATCTCTGGATCGAGAAGCAGCGCGAAGGCCTGCTGGCGCTGTTGCCGCGGCTCGACGGCCTCGTCGTCAACGACAGCGAGGTCAAGCAGCTGACCGGCAAGACCAACCTGATCCAGGCCGGACGTGCGGCGCTGGCGCTCGGTCCCAAGCTCGTGATCGTCAAGAAGGGCGAGCACGGCTGCTTCCTGTTCTCGAACTTCTTCCAGTACGCGCTGCCCGCGTATCCGACCGAGCACGTCGTCGACCCGACCGGTGCCGGCGACAGCTTCGCCGGCGGATTCATGGGGTGGCTCGCCAACTGCGACGCGGTCACGCTGTGGAACATGAAGCGCGCCGTCGCCTACGGCACGGTGACCGCCAGCCTCACGGTCGAGGGTTTCGGCGTCGAGCGCATCGCCGCCGCCGACCGCGCGATGGTGGAGCGGCGGTTCCAGGAACTGCAGCAGTTCGTCGCGAACTGACGGTCGCCGTCAGTTGAGCTGCACCATCAGCGGCGACGACAACTGCAGGTCGGGAGCCGGCCCGGTCACCCCGACCGCCTGCAGCACGACGCTGGCGCCGACCAGCGAACCGTTGTTGGGGTTGTTGTAGCTGAGCAGCGCGTAGCCGGAGGCATCGGTCAGGGCGACGCCGAACTGGACCAGTCCGTTCAGCGGAAAGGCGTCGTCCCAACTGTTGTTGGTGAAGTTCAGCGGCAGCAGGTAGCGCAGCACGGACGACACGTAGGTTCCCGGCGCGGTCGGGCCGAGACCACCGAACAGGAACACGGGCAAGCCTGGGTCGCCCCACATGTCGATGTCCCACGTCGGCTGGCTGCCGGCTACGGGCAGGCGGCCGAAGCCGTTCTGGTCGATCACCAACGGTGCGAACGGCAGCGGGCCGACGAGCTGGAACCCCATCAACGTCGGCTGGAACTGGTTGTAGTCGAATTCGACTCCGAGCCAGGCGCCCTTCGCCTGGACACCCGGCGTCAGGCTGCCGCACAAGACACCGTTGATCGTGGCGATGCTGCCGTTGTTGGCGGTCGAGAAGATGGTGCCGCCGTAGCTGCCCGCGTCACTGCAGAACAGCAGGTTGGGCTCGAGCGGGAACGCGCCGGTGCTGTCCGGCCAGCGCGCGGCGAAGGTGCCGCCCTGTGGATCGAACGCCAGCCCGCTCACCTTGCCGAACGTCGCGGCGACGACGAGCGGCAGGCCGTCGCGGTTGTAGCCGCCGGAGTTGAGCACGCACTGGCGCGTGGTCAGCGGGCTGGTCGACGGGCCGTTGTTGTTCTCCTCGAGCACCAGTCGCGCCGAGTTCGGAGCGATGCTGGCGACGTTGCCGAACACGTCGTAGGTGATCGCCGCCGCGTCGATCTTGCAGATCGCGCCGTCGTTCGCGAAGGCAGCGCCCGAGCTGTTGCCGTTGACCCACTGCCCGCCCTGCACGGGCACGTAGTAGAGGTCGCCCGCCGGCGTCTGCAGCAGCGCGTGCGCGCCGTGCACGCTGGCCAGGCCGGCCGGTGGCGAGCCGGCAGCGACCGCGAGTTGCGCCGCGGTCAGGAAGAACTGCACGTTGCCGTTGGGCTGCATGCGCACCCAGTCGCCGGGCACCATCGTGTGCACCGAGACGCCGTTGTCCTTGATGACCTCGATGTCCTTGCCGGCGACGTTGTCGCGCACCGTGAAGTAGACCTTGTCCCAGGTGACGTTCGCGGTGTCGGCGGCGCGCACGAACAGGCCGCCGATCTGGATGTTCTCGAAGTAGGTCTTGAAGCCCGCGAACTTGGTGTAGCTGCCGTCGTTGTTGCCGTCGCCGAGGTAGCAGTGGAACGCCGTCGATGGCAGCAGCGTGCGCGCGACGCAGCCGACGGCCGGCGCCACGTACGAGAAGTCGAACTCCTCGAGCGTCGTGATCGCGCCGCCTGGTCGTTCGTTGACGAAGTCGCGGCTGACGAACGGGAAGCGGCCGGTGAACACCAGGGTCTGCTGGGCAGTGCCGGCGACGGCGAGGGTGATGGCGGCGAGCGGAACGAGGGTGTGCTTCATGGCGATTCTCGGCGAGCGCGCACGATACGGACCGTTGCGGCGGTGGCCAGGGATCCCCCGCCCGGTCGACCGCATCGTGGCGGGCGTGACAGCGGCCGCCGCCGTCGGCATGCTGGGCCGCGCCATGCTGCGCCCGCTCGTCGCTTGTTCGTTCCTCGCCGCCGCCGTCGCGCAGTCGCCGTCGACCGACGTCGCCGTCGGCGTGTTCCCGTTCCTGGTCGGGAACATGGACGCGCGCATCAACGAGATCGTGACGAACTGCCAGACGTATGGCATCGACACGCTCTACGTCAGCGTGTTCCGCGCCACCGGCCCGTCGACCGGCGATCTCTGGGTGACCGACAGCGCCGGCGACTGGAACCTGGCGTGGGGCCCGGTGCGCCCGGGCGGTGCGGGGATCCACCTGCAGAACCTGATCACCGCCTGCCACACCGCGAACGTGCGCGTCGTCGGCATCCTGAAGTGTTTCGCCGACACCGTGCAGCCGGACAACCTGGCGCATCGCCAGTACCTGCTGTCGGTCATCGACTACTTCGTCGACGCCTGGCAGGGCAACGGCGCGCCGGTCTACGACCTCGACGGCCTCGCGCTCGACTACGTGCGCTACGTCGGCGGCACGAACGTCAACGCGGCGAACGTCACCAACTTCGTGGCCGACGTGCGCCAGCGCATCGGCAACCTGTCGCTGCACGCCTACCTGCTCGCCAACCGCTACTCGTTCGACGGTCCGACCTACAACAGCATCTTCAACTCGTACGCGTCGACGATGAGCCAGCTGCAGTCGCAGTTCGGCCAGCACTGGGAGAACCTCGCGCCGTACGTCGACGTGTTCATGCCGATGGCCTACACCGCCGACGGCTCGATCTACAACACCTACGCCGGGCACCAGGCGTACGTGCGCAAGACCGCCGAGTACGCCCGTCAGGCGGTGACCAACGCGGGGTTCCCGAGTCGGCGCGTGCAACCGACGATCAAGACCTACACCGGCGAAGGCGAGACGACGACGACTTCGACGATCGAGGCGTCGATCACCGGCGCCCTGCTCGGCGGCGGTGACGGCTACCAGGCGTTCCGCTACCAGTTCCTGGTCAACAACCCGTCGTGGTGGACCAAGATGGCGCAGTTCGCGGTGCCCGGCTGCAACTGGCCGCGTCCGCAGTACGCGGTGTCGTCGCCGCGGCTCACCGGCACGTTCGATCCGGCGGGCACGCAGGACGTCGACCAGGCGGCCAACACGCTGCAGGTGCGCTTCGACTTCGACGGCGATGCGGTGTTCGACACCGGCTGGCTGCCGAACGGCGCCACGCTCGACCTCGCGCGGCATCCGGGCACCTGGTTCACGACCATGCAGGTGAAGGACGCCGACAACCACGTCAGCACGACGCGCCGCCGGATGAACGCCGGTCCCGTGATCGCACTCGTGCCGCCGTTCGTGTCGGCGACGTTCGGTGGGCAGGTGCAGGTGATCCTCGACGTCGGGCCGGCCGGTGCCGGCAACACCTACCTCGCGATCGCCGGCCTCAGCGGCACGTCGCCGGGCTTCACGTGGCGGCCGGGTTTCCCGGTGGCGCTGAACCCCGACGGCGTGACCCAACTGCTCGCCGAGGATCCCAACGGCGTGTTCCTGCAGAACGGACTGGGCACGTTCGATGCACTCGGCCGCGCCACCGCGACGTTCACGCTGCCGGCAGGGCTCGTGCCGATGCTGGCCGGCTGGCAGATGCACTGGAGCGTGCTCAGCCAGACGCCGCTCGCGGTGCCAGCCTGCGTCGGCGAGACGAAGACGATGACGTTCCTCTGAACGGCGGCGCCGGCGCCGTGCATCGGCCCGCGGGGCTCGGTATCGTCTTTGCCCCGATGATCGCGCTGCAGAGCCATGTCCAAGGTCGTTGGGTCGCCGGCAGCGGCGATCCGAAGACTCTCCACGATCCCGCCACCGAGGCCGTGCTCGGCGAAGTGCGCCCTGGCGGCGTCGACTTCGGGGCCGTGCTCGCGCACGCGCGCGAGGTCGGCGGTCCCGCTCTGCGCGCGATGACGTTCCCGCAGCGCGGCGAAGCGCTGAAGGCGCTGTCCGCGAAGCTGCACGAACACCGCGACGAGTTGATCGAGATCGCCGGCAAGAACGGGGGCAACACCCGCGGCGACGCCAAGTTCGACCTCGACGGCGCGTCGGGCACGCTCGCCTACTACGCACAACTCGGTGCGAGCCTGCCGGCGACCAGGCACCTGGTCGACGGCGATGGCATGCAGCTCGGGCGCACGTCGCGGTTCTGGGGCCAGCACGTGTTCGTGCCGCGGCCCGGCGTGGCGCTGCACATCAACGCGTTCAACTTCCCGGCCTGGGGCATGGGCGAGAAGATGGCCTGTGCGCTGCTCGCCGGCGTGCCGGTGATCGAGAAGGCCGGTACCGCGAGTGCTCTGCTCGCGTTCCGCATCGCGCAGATCGTCGTGCAGAGCGGGCTGCTGCCGGAAGGCGCCTTCCAGTTCGTCGCGGGATCGGCCTCCGGCCTGCTCGACCTGCTGGGGCCGATGGATGCCGTGGCGTTCACCGGCAGTGCCGCAACCGGCGTGCTGATCCGCGGCAACAAGAACCTGGTCGCCCGCAACGTGCGGGTGAACATCGAGGCCGACTCGATCAACCCGGCCGTGCTCGGACCCGACGTGGAGCCGGGCGGCGACACGTTCGAGCAGTTCCTCGCCAACGTCGCGACCGACATGACGCAGAAGGCGGGGCAGAAGTGCACTGCCGTGCGCCGCATCTTCGTGCCAAGCCCTCGCGTTGCCGAAGTCGAGGAGGCACTCGTCGAGCGGTTGCGGGCCGTGAAGATCGGCAACCCGGCCGACAACGACGTGCGGATGGGGCCGGTCGCGAGCAGCGAGCAACTGCGCGACGTGCGGCAGGGCATCCAGCGCCTGCAGGCGGTCAGCGACACGGTGCTCGGCGGCCCGCAGGCGATCGCCGAGCGCGGCTACTTCGTGGCGCCGACCCTGCTGCGCGCCAAGCAGGCCGATGCCGCGGTGATCCACGAACTCGAGGTGTTCGGGCCGTGCGCGACGATCGTTCCGTACGCGGGCGGCGTCGAGCAGGCGATCGAACTGTGCAACCGCGGCGGCGGCGGATTGGTGGCGAGCGCCTACAGCGACGATCGCTCCTTCGTCGAGAGCCTCGTGCTCGGCATCGCGCCGTGGCATGGCCGCGTGTGGCTCGGCAGCGAGAAGACGCTCGGTCAGGCGATCGGACCGGGGGCCGTGCTGCCGGCGACCATCCACGGTGGCCCAGGTCGGGCAGGGGGTGGCGAGGAACTGGGCGGCCTGCGCGGGTTGCAGCCCTACCTGCAGCGCACCGCGGTCCAGGGGGACCGGGCGGTCGTCGACCGCGGGTTCGGGAAGCCTTCTTCCTGACCGGGCCATCCCACCGGCTGGAGGACGGCCTCGTGTCCTCCTCGCGAACGGCACCCACGGTGTCCGGTGGCACCGTGGTTGTCGGTGGAGATGTGGAAAACCCACGAGTCCCTGGGAATCCCTGGGCCAATGGGGGGCGGGTGCCGCGTAGAGCGGTGCAACCAGAAACCCCAGAGGCTCCATGGTCTCGGTCGTCCTGATCACGTGGTGTGTCAGTTCGGTAGTCGCCGCGCCGTTCATCGGGCGCGCCATTCGCACCGGCCGGCGGGCCGCGATCGAACGCCCCGGGGTTCGAAAGTTCGCCTGACAGGCGAGCGCACGACGCGGAGTGCCATTCGCATCGCGCTGTGCCAGTAGAGGATGCGTTCGATCGGCTTGGTCCGGGACGTGCGGAACGGTCAGAGCCGGTGATGCTCGCCGCGGTACTCGAAGCGGCCCACCTTCTTGAGCACTTCGTGGCAACGGACTGGCGGACTTTGGCGCGCGACTCGCGCTGCTCGCGACCTGAGGGGAGTGCGGACGGAAGCCGTTCCCGAGTGCCGGCACGTGGCGTTCGAGCGGGATGTCGATCGGGGCGGCATCGCCGTGGCACGCCTGGGTGACGACTGCACGATCGCGGACGCTGGAAGCGGGGTGGAGTGCGACCGGGAACGGAGTGCGGCAGCGCGCAACG
The DNA here is from genome assembly GCA_002343845.1 of Planctomycetes bacterium UBA2386. Next base: position 56,425 of record DDSQ01000164.1, read on the forward strand.
GTGCGCGGCGCCAACGCTCAGGGCCGACGCGCCCGCATGCGTCGCGCCAGCTGCGCGAGCGCGCGGTGCAGCAGCATGCCAACAGCGTCGATGCTGCGGCCCATCGCCGCCGCGATCTCGGCGTGCGACTGCCCGATCAGCTTTGCGGCGGTGATCACCTCACGATGCTCCGGCGACAGGTCGTCGAAGCACTGCTCCATCAGTGCGAGATCCTCATCGCGGATCGCGAGGCCACTGACGCTCGCGGCCGGCGCGGGGACGACGTCGACGGCTACGTCGCCGACCCGGCCCGGGTCGCGTTTGTCGGCGAGCCAATAGCGGCGCCGGTCGACGACCTTCGACAGCGCCTTCTGGAACAACCAGGCACGAAAGGCGGCCTCGTGCCGGAACACGACGCGATCCGCCTCGGCGAGGCACTCGCGGCACACCGACTGCACCATGTCGGAACACGACTCGCGGGCGCGCAGCACCGGGTCGAGGTGGAACCGCAGGTAGGCACGCAACGGCCCCTGGTGCTGCACCAGCAGTTCGTGCATCGGCAGGGCAGGAGGACCGTCGTCGGCTGCGGCGCGGCCATCGTGGGCATCCCGGGACACGGCGGGGGAGGATATCGCCGGGCAGGAGCTCGCGTCGATGCGCGCCATGGCGCTCGTCGGTGCGATCCCAGAAATGCGCCGGAATCTGCGTTGGCTCGACAGCGGCGCGGCGGTTCTCCAGGCGCTGGCATCGCCAGCAGAACCCGACGCTCCTACGCCCATGCATCACCATTCCGCTGTCCCCTGTGTTCTCTTTCTGTTCATCGCTGCCGCCCCCGGTCAGTCGACGGCGCCATCCTGGTCGAGCCGCTTCGGGGGCAACGGCCTCGACGAGATCGTCTCGGTCGTGCCCGGCCCCGGGGCACGGCTGACGCTCGTCGGTTACACGACGTCGACCAACCTGCCACTCGGTGCCGGCCCGGTGCTGCAGCCGACCAACCAGGGCAACGGCGACGTGTTCGTCGCCTGCCTCGACACCGCGACGCAGAGTCTGGTCTGGTGCACCTACCTCGGCGGCTCCGATCTGGATCTCGCCTTCGATGCAACCGTGGATCCGGCCACCGGCGTCACCACCGTGGTCGGCCTGAGCCGCTCGACGAACTTCCCGGCACCCGCCGGGCAGCCGACCCCGACGCGCAACGGCCCCAGCGACGGTTTCCTGGCCCGCCTCGACGCCAGCGGGGCGGCGCTGCTGACGGCCACCTTCTTCGGTGGCCCGGGCCACGACCGCCTGTGCGAAGTCGAGCCGGCGCCGGGCGGCGGCGTCTTCGTCGCTGGCGTCACCGAGGCGAACCTGCCGTCCTCGATGGCTCCCACCAACAGCTACCGGGGTGGCCTCAGCGACGCGTTCGTCGCGCAGGTCGGCATCGACGCCGGCAGCGGGGTCGCGACGACGAACTGGTCGACCCACGTCGGCGGCGGCAGCACCGACGGCATGCCGTTCGCCAGCTGGGGCGGCCTCGGCGTGATGTGGGCCGGCAACCTGGATCGCATGGCGATGGCGGTGGATGCCGCCGGAGGACCGGCGCTGGCCACGGCGTCGTTCGCCATCGGCGGCCTCAGTGCGCCCACGACGCCCACCGCACCGCAGTTGTTCCACGGTGGCCAGGGCGACTGCTACCTCGCCGTGTTCTCGCCGGGCGGTGCCCTCACCTACGCCACGTTCCACGGCGGCTCCCTCGACGAACGCCCCCGCGCGATCGCTGCGCATCCCGCCGGCGGCTTCGTGATCAGTGGCACTACGTGGTCGACCAACCTGCCGGTGACCGGCGGTGGTCTGCAGCAGACGCCGCGCGGCGGCACACTCGGTAGCGCCAGCGACGGCTTCCTCTGTCGCATCGACCCGTCCCAGGGAGCCGCCGGCCGCCTCAACTCCACCTACCTTGGCGGCACCAACGGTGAGGACAACGTGATGGCGCTCGCTGTCGCCAGCTCCGGCGTCGTCACGCTCGCCGGCACGACCGCCGGCGGCACCTTCTGGACGACGCCACGCTGCTTGCAGGCGAACTGTGCGCCCACGCAATGGACCGGTTTCGTCGCCCGCCTGGAACTCGCGGGCCCCACCGGCCTGCCTGGCGACGAGCTGCACTACGGCACCTTCCTCGAATACACCGCGGCGCCAGCCTTCACCGAGACGCTGGTTACGGACATCGTGCTCGATGCGTTCGGCGACGCCTGCTTCGTCGGCGCCACGTCGTCGCCGAACTACCCGCTCGTGAACCCACTGGCGATCGCCGGTGGGGGCGTCGATGGCGTGTTCACCTGCATGCCGTTGCTCGCCGGCGGGGTCACGCGCGACGGCTCGAACTTCGCGATGTCGCCGTGCACGGAACCAATGCACAGCAGCGCCCATCAGGCCCCGTTGCCCGGCACGTCGTTCACGCTGACCGTCGCGGGCGCGCCCGCGAACGGGATCACCGTGCTGGGGATCGGCACGGCCGAACCGCTCCCCGGCGTGGTGGTGCCGCCGCCATGGGGCGGCACGCTACTCGTCGCGCCGCTCGCGGTGCTGACGACCTCGTCGAACCAGTTCGGCGCGGCGCGGTACACCCTCGCGATCCCCGCCGGCCTGTCGATGCCCACCACTTGGGGGCTCGCGGCCCAGTGGTTCTGCTTCACCAGCGCGACCTGTCCTGGCCCTGGACCGGACTTGCTGAACAACAGCGACCGGTTGAACTTCTGAGCCAGCGCTCGCCACCGGTCCCATGAACGACCAGCACGACCTCGTCGACGACCTCGTCTGCCAGTGCCTGCAGGCGCGTGCCACCGGTGACCTGGCGACTGTCGCGCAGCTGCTGGCCGCACAGGATCCTGCCGTGCGCGCCGAAGTCGAAGGGCTGCTGACGACGCTCGATCGCGTCGGCCTCGGTGGCGACGCGGCGGCGGGGGCCGCGGGAGCATCGGCGCTGCCGTTCGGCCCGTACTTGCTGCTCGAGCGGCTCGGCGCCGGCGCCATGGGCGTCGTCTACCGAGCGCGCGGCCCCGATGGCAGCGAGTGCGCGCTGAAGCTGCTGCAGCCAGGCCTGCTGCCGGTGCGACGCGCGCGCCTGCGTTTCGATCGAGAAGTTCAGGCCCTGCGCGAGCTCGCGCACCCTCTCATTTGCCCGATCCGCGATGCGGGCGAGGTTGAAGGTGTGCCGTTCCTCGTCATGCCACTGCTGCCCGGCGAAAACCTGCAGGCGCACTTCGCGCGTGGGCCGGCGCGCACGCCCGCGGACCGTGATCGGTTGCTCGCGCTCGTCGAGGCGCTGGCGCTGGCACTGCATCACGCGCACGAACGAGGCTTCGTGCACCGCGACGTCAAGCCCGCGAACGTGCTGGTCGGTCACGACGGCCAGCCCATCGTTCTCGACTTCGGGCTCGCGCGCCTCGATCGCGACGACGCCGCGACGCTGTCGCAGTCGCGCGAGGTGATCGGTGCGCCGGCCTACATGGCGCCGGAACAGATCGCCGACGGACGCGCCGTCGACCGTCGCGCCGACGTCTACGCACTCGGCGTGCTGCTCTACGAAGGGCTCACCGGCCGCTGTCCCTACGAGGCGGCAACGCGCGAGTCGCTATACCGCGCGATCCTGACCGGTGACGCCGCCGCGCCGTCGCAGCACGCCGCCGACCTGCCGCATGCCTTCGACGTCGTCTGCCTGACTGCGCTCGCGCGCGAGCCGGATCGCCGCTATCGGACCGCTGCCGATCTTGCCGCGGATCTGCAGCGCGTGCGTGCGGGCAGTCGCCCGCTGGCGCAGCTGCCGGGCCGACTCGAACGCACCCGCCGCTGGCTGCGTCGCAACCCGCTGCCGACCACGCTCGGTGCGCTGCTCGTGACGGCGTCGCTGGTAGCGTCGTGGCAGACAGCGCGGGTGCTGCAGCGCGCCGCCGGAGATCACGCGCGTGTGCTCGCCGCCACCTCGATGACCACGCTGGCCGCCGATCCGCCCAGGGCCGAGGCTCTGGCCCGCGAGGCGTTGCGCCACGATCCCGGGTGTCACGAAGCCGCAACCGCCCTTCTCGCCGCACAGGCGGCCGATCGCGAACAGGTGCTGCGGGGCCACACCGCATCGGTGACTGCCCTGTGCTACGACGAACGCGGCGAACACCTCGTCTCGGCGTCGCTCGATGGCACCACGAGGCTATGGAACCTGCGCAGCGGCGGCGCGACCACGCTGCTGCACCCCGGCGGTGTCGGGGCGGTGGCGCTGCAGCCCCGCGGCGACCTGGTCATCAGCGGCGGCGCACGCGACGGCATGCTGCGCGCATTCACTCGTGACGGTGCCCTGCAATGGGAACGGCGCGCCGCAGCGGACGGTGAGCGTGTGCAGGTACTGCAGTGGTCGCCCGACGGTCACTGGTTGCTCGCCGGTGGTGCTGGCGCGGCCGTGCTCGTCGACGCCGCCGGCGACACGCGCGAGGTCGCTGCGCCGGCCGCAGCGGTGACCGCAGCAGCGTGGCTCACGGACGACGTGTTCCTGCTCGGCAGCGGGCCGCAAGTCGGAGCGAACGCGGCGCCGACATCGCACTGGCTGCGCGCCGTGCAGATCACCGCCGACGGTGTACGCACGACGTCTGAGACAGCCGTTGCTGCCGGTGTCCGTTCGCTCCACCGGCGCCCGGGACCCCGCGGAACACTGCCGGCGGCGGTACTCATCGTCGATGCGGCCGATACGGCTTCGTGGTGGTCGCCCACGGAGAACGCGCTCGTCCCGTTGCCGTTCGCTTCGAGCAAGCGCGTGCAGACCGCCGCGTGGACCCCCGACGGGGGCACGGCCTTCACGCTGTCGCCGACGGGTTGGCTGGCCCACTGGAGACCGAACGGGACGTTCCTCGGCGGCAGCAACACGGTCAGCTGGGCCGCGCACCTCGGGACCGTCGCGTGGCGCCCTGAACATCCAACGCCGCCAGTCGAGCAACCGGCGTGCGACCTCGTCGCCGTCGCCGGCGGCTTCGGCGTCGTGCAGATCCGTCCCGCGGATGGGGCCCGCGGCCTTCTCCTCGGGCGTCGCCAACTTGCCGCGCTGCCGCCGGCTTTCTCGCCCGATGGCACGCACCTCGCAACGGCCGATCGCGACCACGGCATCCGCGTGTGGCCGTTGTTTCGTACGGACCATGCACGGTTCCTGTGCGGCGATGCGGTGCGCAGCGCCGTCTGGTGTGGCGACGACCGCATCCTGACGGGCACCGCACGCACGGACCTCCGCGGTCGCGTGCGCAGCTGGAACGCCGTGAACGGCGCCCTGCTCGGCGAGCAGTTCTTCACCGACGATGTCGCTCGGCTGGTCGCCAGCGCAGACGGGACGCACTGGCTCCCCCCCNNTCGCCGCCTCGGGGCGCGCCCGACGCGGCCAGATCACCGCCATCGCGGACCGCGATGGCACGTTGCGTGTCGCAGGAGCGGCCACCGCGCTGGGTCTGCGCTTTCCGGTCGATGTCGCGACCCTGCCGGACGGCCGCCTCGCGATCGCGGAGGAGGATGGCGCCATCGTGGTGCTGGACGGTCCCTCCGGCGCCGTGGGGCAGCGCCTGCCCATCACCGGCGAAGCCGCAGATGCCGGGAGCCCGCTGCTCGCGATCGCCGCGACCGCGGATGGGCGGACGTTGTGGACGGCTGGACCTGCCGGCGTGCTGCATCGCTTCGACCGCGGCGCGGATGCGCGCTTCATGCCCACGGGAACCCGCCGGCTCGGCGAGGCCATCCGCCAGCTCGAATGCGTCGACGACGGCAGCCTGCTCGTCGCGCAGGCCAATGGCGGACTGCACCTGCTAGCACCCGGCGGCAACAGCGGCAGCGTGGTGTCGTTCGCAGGGCATCGCGACGACGTCTGCGACGTGCACTGGACGCGAGAGCGTGGCGAACTGCTCGTGGCCAGCGGCGACTACGGCGGCGTGGTGCGCATCTGGCGCGGCGACGGCATGCTGGTGCGCGAAATCCGCGCCCACGGTGGCCCGGTTTGGTCGGTGCGCTTCTCGCCGCGCGGGGACCGGCTGCTGACCGGCTCCGAAGACGGCACCGCTCGCATCTGGGAAGTCGATGGCTGACCCGCTGGCCGACTGCGGCTCCAGCGGATCTGCTGCGGCGGCGACGCGCCTCAGGGGAGTCGGTGGCGTGCTCTTCGATGTCGACGCGGAGGGATGGTGGCCACAATGCCCGACGTGGCCCAGCTCGTGGTGGGGGAGCGGGGTGTCCGCTGCCGTGCCGTCACTTCGGCGCGCGGACCGGGCGATAGACGAAGCGCCGATCGCTGCGGCGCTGGTCGAACTGGCCGGTGAACTCGGCCACCAACTCGAGCGACGCCACCGGCGGTTCCATCGGCAGCGGCTCACGCACGAAGACCACGTGGTCGAACCGACCACTGTTCTGCGCCCAGAACGTCGTGAAGTCGGCGCGCGCGACGCCGACCGCTCGATCGGCGGGCGGTCGCAGGTGGAAGTAGCCACCCAGCGAGGTCGGGTCGCCACCAACCACCAGCACCGCACCGGTGAAGTCCGGTTGGCGAGACAACCACAACGCGGCGCGCACCGCCCCGGCATTGCCGAAGGCGAACGACGTCCAGGCCCACAGCCCGCAGTGCATCACCAGCAGCAGGCGCAGATGCCATCGTGCGGCCTGCCCCGCGGCCGCGGCGAGGCCGATGGCCACCACCACGAGCAGCATCGCCAGCGCCGGGTACTCGAACCGCAGCGCCTTGCGGGCGATGAAGCTGTGGAGACCGAGGTGCAGCACGGCACCCGCCAACACAGTCGGCACCAGCACTCCGCCAGCGCACAACCGCGCCCACGCCACGCGCAGCAGTCCCGGCACCAGCATCACCGTCGGCACCACGCCGGCGATGGCATAGAACCACCACGGCTGCGTTTGCCACTTCTCGGCCGCACCGAGGCCGACGTTGGTCTGCACATAGCGCCACGGCACCAGCAGGAAGCCGCCGACGGTGTGCAAGTCGACCAGGCCCTGGGTGACGATGCCCGGCACGCAACCCGCGACGAACCACGCCGCCGCGGCACGGCGCCGTTGCCACAGCAGCACGCCGAGAAAGGCCGGACCGAACAAGGCATCCTGGAAGCGGCAACAGAACGCGAAGCCGAGGCAGAGCCCAGCCAGCAACGGCGGCCACCGACCGGGCCCGACCAGCAACACCGCCGCGGTCAGCGCGAGCGTCGACGCCAGCGCAGGCCCCGATGGCTGCACGCCGTGCACCGTGAGCCCCGACAGGGCGATCAGCAGCAACGGCAGCCGCGGCTTCGCCAGCGGCCGCCAGCGCATGACCAGCCACCAGCAGGCCGCTAGCGGCAGCAGCGACACGATGGCGTTGACCGCGCGCACCAGCGTCAACGCAGCGAGTGGACCTTCGACTCCGAGCGCGGTCACCGCGCGCAACAGCGCCGCCAAGGCGAGTGGGTAGACCTGGCTGCGCACGCCGTCGATCCACTCCCAGGTGCGATGGATGGGTGCCCCGGTCGCGAGGTGCCAGGCCGGATCGACGTACTGGTACTGCTGGTCGACGAACTCGAAGCCGTGGGCCAGCAACACCGCGGGTGCCCGCAGCGCCAACGCCACCAGCAGGAATGCGCCGAGCGACCAAGCGGGCCCCCGAACCGGTGCAGGCCCAGCAGCCGATGCGGACAGCGACACGCCGGGATCTTGTCGATTCCCGAGCGGATTGGAACCGTTGCCAGCCAAGGAGGCTGGCGTTCGGCAGCGGGCCGTTCGCCACCATCGTGATCGACGTGCTCCGCCTCGTCGTCTACCTCGCGACGGTGCAGTCGATCCTGCCGATGGCAGCGGCGTTGCGCGGCGCTGGCGGTGGAAGAGGCAACGGCGGCGCGCTCTCCGACTCGTGCACCCTGTGCTCGCTTGACCGATCCTGGCCTGGTGAAGCGGCGGTCCTCCTGCGCCGCTCGGCGCTCCCGGTGGAGCGCAGTGCCCAAGTCGTTGGGATCGGCCAGATTGAGAAAATGGTGGGCGTTGCAGGAGTCGAACCTGCGACCCTCAGCTTGTCGACCGCTTCTAGCTCATTGCAGCATAGTTACTTACGGTGATTCCTGCGCCGGTAGCGATGCTAGCGGTCGCGCACCGACGCGTCAAGTTCGGGTACCCGCTGGCGTGTGCAAGGGCGCGCCACGCGCTCGCGGATCGCTCCAATCGCGAGTAGCCTCGGCCAGCTCGCCGAGCCCTCTCGTTTACCTGACGCCGTCCGATGGGTCGCTACTTTCGCCGCTACAGCGAAGGCCGCGTGAGGCGGCCCAAGAAGAAGTCCGCTCGGGTTGCCTTGTCGCATTCAGTTGGAGGCATCGATCGCGACATCGAACACTACTTCTTGCACCTGACGCCCCAGCAGCTTGACGCGGTGCTTCGTCGCTACGGCCAAGAGAATGGACCGGGCGCGTTGACCTACGCGATCGAAACGTACGGCAGCTGGCGGCGCGGTGGCGTCAAGATGAGTGGCCTTGTCGCTCAGCGGCTTCTGAATCTCGTGCCCCTGGTCTTGGACTCTTCCACCAGGTTCGAGCTCGTGAAGAAGCTCCGCTATAGGTACATGCGCAAGCAGACTCGCTGGGTCTCTTGCGCTCCAGCGGACTGGCGCGCCAAGGTGGCCCCAGTCATCGCCGAGCTCCTAGCTGCAAGCAGCGCTTTCCAACTGCCAGGCGAGCCCCTTGAGCGCCTACACTGGCTTGCGCACGGTGACACCGCCGCGGCCCAAGCGCTACTCGCGGCGGCCGAACAGGAGGAGGCCGTCGTCCGTCTTGCACACCTCGAAGGCGAGTTCCAGCGGATCGATCTGCTACTTCAGACCATCGCGTCAACCCGCTCCGTCTCGCACGACATTCACATCCCTCAAGGCAGCATTCACGTCACGATTGCCATCCCCGAGCCGAAGAAGAAGGGGTTTTGGCAAACCCTCGGAGAACTTTTTTCCTGAGCCATGAGCGAATCTCTCCCAGCGAACTCTCCGGACCCCGCGCGATTGCCCACCAAGCCGCCGAGTAACCTGCTCGACGCAGCCCTCGCTCACTTGCCTCAAGAGCAGCAACGAGCGCTGGCCCAAAAGGCCCTGGAGCGGCAGCTCGAAATCGATGCTCGCGCCGTCGAAGCCGAGCACCGATATCGGACGAGCAGCGTGGAAATGGCCAACACCATCGACCAGGTGCGCAAGCTCGAAAGCGCCACGCAGAGCGATTACTCAATTCGCGCGGAGTACCAGACCGCAAGCGGCCGCACACAAATCGAGATCAAGAAGTCCCAGAGCAATGTTGTGATCGTTATTGCGATCGTCGTCGCGATCCTCGCGTTCCTCGTTCTTTCGCGCCTCTAGGGATGCCAACCACCGTCCGGGTTCATCCCACGTGGCGAGTCGCGATAATCGCCATCGCGGTCGCCATTGTTACCTTCAGCATTCTGGCAGGCCTCAAGAACCTCTTGCCCGGTGGCCGCCGCGACGACACCCCAAGCACAACTTCTCGCACTCGTGACCCGAGCGTCGAACCCACGCTCGCCGGGTCGTCACTCATTCCATCTCTTGCACTCCGGGTTCCGGATCCTCAGCTCGAATCTGCCTGGTCGGCCGAGTTGGCCCAAGCCCTCGAGGGGCGAACTGAGGTTCCCGTCGAGAACGGCCGAGTCGACGTCCTAACTGAACACTACGCCATCGAAGTTGATCGCCTCGACAAGTGGCATGAGGCGATTGGGCAAGCAGCGCACTACGCCCTGAAGACCGGCAAGCGACCTGTCGCCGCCATCATCATCTCCACGGATGCGTGGCCAGTCTCTCCCGCAACACAGTCGAAACTCATGGTCGTCGACGAGACGTGTGCGAAGCAGGGAATCAAGCTCATCCTACTTCGCCGCTCGCATGAATGAGAGGGCTTTGGCCTCGACTCTTGACCGCTGCGGATTGAGCTATTCACGACGAGGCCCCATCTCCTCGATCGACTTCTCCATCCGTGCGATTCGATCAGCGAGTTTGAGTTGGTCGTCTCGCTGCAACCGCCCTGACGCGTCGAACCCCTGGGCACTCGCAAGGAGCGCCTTCATTCCCACCAGATCGCCGGCTGCCGAAGCCCGGTTGAACCTTGATAGGATCACTTGCAGTTCACAAGTCGTCAACCACCTGTCTGCGCCTAGCTCCACAAGGCGGTTCATCGCGTGTTGCAGTATGCCGATTCCTCTGTCCATTTCCTGAACGTCTTCGTGCCCACGCGGCATCCCTGCCGTCGCCGCTCCCAGCATTACAAGACTCTCAGCAAGGCGAATCTCATCGTCTAGAGTGCTTCGAATCCAGATCGCACCATTCAGCCGGTTGATGGCCGCATGCCATGCGCGAAGCGAATCCCCCTCGTTGAGCTCGCTGACTCTCAGCCAGAGTACTCCAGAGTTGTTGAAGAGCTTCGCCAGCAATCGGGGTTCCGCCTTCAGCCTTTCGTCGTCACATCCTGCATCTAGGGATAGCGCGCACCTCCGAAGCTCGTCTCCGTCAGCGTCGGCCATGTTCATGACGATCATACTCTCGTTGAGGATCGCCGAGAACTCACAATACCAGTCGCCCGCCTTGCGACTCTGCTCTACACACTCTTCGACCGCGCCGCGATACACGTCTCTCGAAAGCCTGGATATTGCCCCATACTCGGCCATCGCGGCGGCGAAGTCAGACAGAACGAAGCGACGCTCCGCCGCCAGCTCCGGATATCGCCTACTTGATTCCTCGACATCGCGCATCAGATCAAGGCATCGCGTACGGATGTCCACTCTTCCCGTGCGCCGGCCCAACCCAAGCAACCAGCATGCTTCGGCCCACTTCAGGCGCAGCTCACCCGCCGGCGAGCGTGTAAGCCCCTTCGTCCCATCACGAAGCCTAGCAAGTTCGGCCTCGATCAGACGTGCATCCCAGCTGTCACCTCGGCTGCGCCACCTCAGAATGGATGCACTCGCAGCGGCCTCTACAGGGTCGCCCAACCTCGCGGCGACCTTGCCAGCGGCTACCGCACTCATGTGGCGACGCACATGGTCCTTGACGGCGCCAANNGCTCGGGGCTGACGATCGCGCGCAGGACACCTACGAACTTCGCGTACGACGCGATCTGCGCATTCGAGTCAACATCCCAACCCGTGACGGTACCTGCGAGGTGGGCGGCCTCCGCCAGAGGGTTCCACATCCAAGCTGGAGCTGGCGCACTCAGCTCAGCCATTAGGTAGTGGAAGAAGCTGTCAGCATCCTCGCCGAGAATCAACCTTCCGCTTCCCACGGCGAGCATGAACTCTCGGACGCCAGCACTCACCATTCCCAACGAGTTCTCGTGCACCAGCCAGTAGACCGGCTTTTCGTACGTCGCAGCGACGCTCCGCAGGGCCCTCATCAATGCGGGGTCGCTCCCAGAGTGGCCGACGACGACCAGACACGCTGCATCACGCAGCACCGTCGTCAAGCACGCGTGAAAGCACCGCTCCGAATCGCGACTCTCTACATCCTCTTGAGTCACGGCACACTTGTAGTTCGTGATCGACCCATGCAGGTGGCCGATCTGCGGCTTGCCTGGTCGCGAAACAAGCTGCCGCAAGGCCTCGCGCCCATCCGCGACGATTGGTGTTACACCATGTGGGACGATCCCCTGCTGCAACAGGAGATCGAAGTTGGTCGTGAGGACGGTAGTTACGACTCCTCGCGCCATCAGATGGCCTAGGCACGCGTGTGCCCAATTCAGCCGTGCCTTTCCCAACAACTTGCGAAGCAACGCAGACTGGTAAGTCTCGTACGGAAGAGCCGCCGAGAAGAGCCGTGGGAATGCCTCACCCCAGGACGCCGGCACCGGGTGCTTCAGATGGTTGAATATGGTTGCCAGCAAATCAGGGCCGTCCACACTCGGCAGTTGCGCGGCACTCGCATACAGTGCACCCAGCTGCCGAGCCATGTCGCTTGCTAGCGGGATGCCGGCTGTCCGAGAACAGCCCGCGCCGACTAACAACACAGGTGGTGTTAGCGATAGCGGACTCAGGGTTCCAACCCGAAGCGAATCCACCAGCGCCTTGCGCGTGGTCACGCGTCCCTCAAGAGCGTCCGACATGCCGTGTGGGTGCACAGCTACTCCGGGCGGCACAGTACGGCAAACGCAAACGACGAGGCCGCGTCGCTTCTCGCGTGCCTCGCCCGAGTNNCCTTCGGTTCCCCCTTCCGAACCATCCCCCTCTCTTCCCTTTTCCCGATCGACTCGGCTCGTCCCTGAACCATCAGCCGGCTCTTGGGTCGGGCCGCCGGCCACGAAGAGCTGAGCCCGGGAGCCGGCGCAGTTGGCGTCGCGGAAGGCGTTGGCGCGCACGTGGCGGACCAGCACCAGGCGCGCGCGGTGGAGTCGGCGGCGCCAGGGGTGCCGAACACGGAACGACCCCGAACGCGAACCCGGGTTCGTTGCAGATCGGGCAATGCACGATGCCATCCCAGGGGTCCTTCTTCGGCACCTTCGCACGGAACAGGCAGCCGAACGTCCGCAGCGTTCGGAAGCGCCACCAGGCCTGAACAAACTCGCGCACCATCCCGTCGGGAAGATCGAGCACCTTCACGCCCTTGGACGCGTACTTGCTCAGGTAGTTGACGGCAGCAGCCTTCGGCCACCGGCTCCCTCGAAGGTCGACCCGCTGGCCTTCGCCGCCCGTTATCCGCTTCCACTCTTCGAGCACTTCCCGCCAGGGCATGAACTTGCCGTCCCAGGCGACGTGCACGTGCGCGTGCCAGCCTCGATCCTCCGATGCCGTGCATTCGAACACGGCGACGGCTCCAACCACGCTGCGCCGCCACACCCATGAGTTTCGCAACCTGGCGAACGCGCGAACCAGCTTGTCGAGCATCACCTGGAGTTCGTCTTGGTTGCGCATGGTCAGCGTGAGCAGGCGCACGGGATTCCGGAACTGACCAAGGAGGAAGCTCAGCCGTTCCCGCACGTGCATCGACGCCCGTCGCTCGCAGTGCGGGCACAACCGCAAGCCGCATCCCATCGGGACGACTTCCCAACGGTGACCGTTCGCGCACTGGTACGGGATCGACTTCAGCCTGCCGCAGTCCTGCACGCGGCTCGCCCTGAGCCTCCAGACGTTCCCGGTTTCGCGCAGCGACATGTAGTCGCCGGAGTCGACGTTCACTCGCGAGTCGGCCAGCGCATCGTCTGCCGCGTCAGCGAACCGATTCGCGATCGAGAACATCGCTGCCACGACCAGCTCCCCGGCAGCCTGACGGAGCTGCTCCCAGCGAGCCTTGGCCGACAGCGACTTATCCCCAGAGGTCAAGAAAAGTGGGGGCGTTGGCTTGCCCCCATGCTCCGGCAGATCCGGAGACCCGTTGCCGCCTGGCGGCGGCAACGGGTCATCTCCGTAGCGCTTCCAGGAGCTCATGGGCTCACCTCCGGAGCCAGCCCGAATCTTGAGAGCGTGGCCGAGGTTGTCGGCTGCAGAGCCCCAGGAGGCCCGTTGGGCCGCCCACCGGAGAGCGCATCGAAGAACCGCGCGAGCGCGAGCTGGCTCGTCATCCATCGCTTACCCACGCGGATCGCTTCGAGTGTCACCCGAAGGCCGCCAGGTCCAACGACGCCGGCACGGACCCAACGCCATGCGACTGCGCGGTGCATCGCACGGCCGCTCGCGCCCGCCGGCACGAGCTTCGGAACGTCATGAAGAGGAACGAGGCCCTCGCGCAGGAGGGTCTCAGCCGTTGTCTCGCGCAATTGCATGCGCGCCCGTTTCGCACTTCGGACGCCCTGAGTCTGTGCGAAGCACAACAGTCGCACATGCTGACACACTGCCCCAGGTTGAAGCCCCGCTCACGTACTAGCCGTTCGGCTTCCGACTCGCTGCCTCTAGGGCATCCGTTCCTGCCTTCGTTCGCGTCCAGCCGCGCTTGCGGTCGTTCTCGACGAAGCCGCGCTGTCGCAGGCTGGCCGAGAAGTGCCGCACCGTGTCAGGTGCTAGGCCTGCCTTCCCCGCTGCAGCCACAAGCGTCCGTTGAGGCAGCGCTTGCAGGAAGTCCAGCTCGGCCGTGGTCAACGGCTCGCGCACATCCGAGCCGACTCCCGCGTCCTTGATCGCTTCGAGCCTACGCCACGTCGAATGAACGATCTGATTTCGCGGGACCTCCAACGCCGTATCGACAAACGCCCGAAACTCATCCTCGGCACCAACCAGCAGGTGGGCTTCGGCAAGCGTGCAAGCGACATCAGCGTAGGACCAACCTGCGAAATGGTAGGTCTGCAGGCCTCCGCGCAGCCAGTGTAGTAGCCAATGCAGCGTGTGGTTCCCCCAGGCCCCACGAAGCACAGGCAGGAACTCGGTCCACAAGCAGGCAACCTGAGCTGCCGCACCTCGCTCGCAGCGGCGACGCGTTGGCACCAAGCTCGCAAGCCGGTTCACGAACATGGTGAGCTCCGACGGCCAGTCAATGGCAGGCCGCGCAGGTTCATGACTCGGCTCGTTCAAGGGAGTCCCCGAGCTGACTCGCAGCGGGATTGCGAGTCAACCTGCCCCCAGGTGCAGCTACCCCAGGCGAGCCGCTGCCTCGATTGCCTTCCCGATGTCGAGGCTCGAATACAGTTCCGTCGTTCGGACGTCCGCGTGCCCGAGCACGCACCGGGCAACTTCGACTCCGAACGCCTTGCGTACCCGTTCCGCAGCGTTGTGCCGAAGCCGCGCAGGAGCGAAGGACTCCACCCCACCAGCCTTGCAAGCGCGGTCGATCGCGCGGCGGTAGCCAGCAACCGTGTAGACCTCGCCTGGCGCACGCTCTCGTCGGCCGACGCGGCGCTTTGCCAGCTCGGCGCGCGCGACCTGGCTCGGCTGCACTCGCGTCTTCCGCAACGCGCGACGTTCGCCGGCGCGCAGCTCCTCGCTTCGCTCCGCGGAGAAGATGACCACCTTCGGATCCAGGACCAGCCACGGCGACAACACCGCCTGCCCCTCCGGCCCGATCGCGATCGCGCGATCCCGCCCGACGTGCAGCGTCTTGTGCTGGCTCGGCCGGTAGATCCACACGGCGCCACTCCGAGCGACCTCGCCGCCGCGCATGCGCAGCAGCTCCCCGACGCGCATCCCGGTCAGGATCTGCAGCCGGACCATCGCCGAGATCATGCGCGGCAAGTGGGGCAGCGCTGCATCGAGCACGCCCTGCGGCACGGCGAGCACCGGCGGAGTCTCCGGCGCTGGCGTTCGGAACCGCTTCAGACCTTCGACCGCGAGCGAGCCGTGGTACACGCTCGGCGGAACCAGCTCCTGCCGTACGCCCCACTTGAACAGCCGCTTGCACCGCCGGACCTGGTCGTTGATGTGCGACCGCGACCAGCCCTTGGCGACCATCGCGTTCTGCAGCCCGGAGAACCAGCGCGGCGAGAAGTCGCTCGCCGGCTGCGTTGCCGCGCACCCCAGCAGAACCCCGAACGCCTCGACGTAGTTCGACAGCTCCCCGGTCTGCCGACCGTCCGGGCCGACGTAGTAGGTCGCGTGCGCTTCCAGGAAGGACGCGACCAGATCGCCTACCAGGAGCTTCGCCGGCGCTGCTTCCCTCGCCGTTGGCGGGGGAGCCCCATCCCGCAGGTAGGTCGCCAGCAGCGCTCGGTAGCGCGCCGTCGCCTCAGGACCAGGCTTCCCCAGGTAGTAGGTCCGCCCTTCGATCACAACGCGGCTCTGCCCCGTGGCCTTGTGCACGCCGAGCTTCGGCACGCGAACCGCGACACTCTTCGGAACCTCCGGCACCATGGTGAGCTCCCGCTTGGTAGTCGACTACCAAGCTTTTCAGGCGCTGCACCGAGCCAGGGGCGCGGGTTGCCGCAACGTGCGGCCAGCAAGTCGATAATGGTGGGCGTTGCAGGAGTCGAACCTGCGACCCTCAGCTTGTCGAGC
>DDSQ01000198.1 GCA_002343845.1 Planctomycetes bacterium UBA2386
TGCTCGCGCGCATCCGCGCCGTGCTGCGCCGCACGCAGACCGGTGCCAAGGCGGGCGTCGGCGAGAGGCAAGCGCTCGGCGGCGTGATGCAGTTCCCCGACCTCGTCGTCGACTGGAAGCGCTTCACCATCTCGCGCGATGGGCAGGAGATGCAGCTGTCGCGCTACGAAGCCGAGATCCTGCGCATGTTGATCGAGCACCGCGGCGAAGTCGTCAGCCGCCAGGACCTGCTGCGCAAGGTCTGGGGCTACGTGCACCTGCCGACGACGCGCACCGTCGACAACCACATCGCGCGGCTGCGCAAGAAGCTCGAGCGCGACGTCGACAATCCCGTGCACGTCGTCACCGTGCACGGCCTCGGCTACCGGTTCGAATCGACGCCGCTGGAGGAAGCATGAAGCGACATCTCGCGACGTTCCTGGTCGTCGCCGGCACCGCCGGCCTCGCTGCGACCCAGACCCCGGCCTCCCCCGGCCACGACGATTTCACGCGGCTGCACTCGGCGTGGATCAAGGAGGTGCTCGACCTCGACGTTGCCGGTGCCGTCGCCGACTACCAGACGATCGCCAACGACCGCCGTCCCGCCAACCTCGAACGGTGGATCGCCGTGGCTCGCCTGGCCGAACTGTCCCGCCTCGGCGTGCCGACCGGCCCGCGTGGACCGCTCGACGAAGCTCCGGCCCAGGTACGCACGGCGCTGCAACTGCTGGTGCCGCTGCCGGACGTCGGACCGAGCCCGACCACGACCCCGGCGACGGGCGCGCCGAACGCGAACACCACGCGACCGATCGACCTGCGCCCCGCGGTCCCCGTGGTGCAGAACTGGGTGCGCAAGCTCGTCGGCCCGAGCCTCAGCGCGCGGTCGCTGCAGCGCTGGCAAGCGGCCAACGCGCGGCCCCAGGTCGACAGTCGGGCCATGGAGCAGGCGCGACAGGCCTACGATGCGCAGGAGGTGCTGCGTTCCGAACTCGAGGGACGCAGCGAGCAGGCGCAGAGTCGCCGCGAGCTGCTGTTCCGCGACTGGAAGCCGCCGGTGATCAAGGACGACCCCACCGTGGCGCTCGAGCGCGTGCGCACCAACCTGGCGGCGTGGCTCGCCGATCCCGATCTCAGCGCCGGTCGCCGGGAGCGGCTGGTTGCGCTGCGTGACGAAATCCAGCATCGGTCGGCGACCAGCGCGGCCGCCGCCTTGGACTTCGTGCTGCGCCTGCCGTGGATCGCCGAACGGCTGCTCGCCGAGCCAGGCACCACCTCGGATCGTCGCTGACGGTTCCGCAGGGACTCAAGGCACCGCCGATGGCGCCCGCCGAGCGGGCGCGGCGATCACCTGGCTTCGCCGCTCTCGGCGTCGGTCTTCTTGGCGTGCTTCTCGGCCCACGTGTCGAACCAGGTGCCCTGGTAGGTGTCGATCGGCTTGACCTCGGGGCCGTGCGGGTGCAGTTCGGCAGCGCCCCAGAACAGGCACAGCGGCAGGTCGATGATGTGGACCAGGCCGTAGCAGAAGTGCTCGATGCCGTGGTAGAGGAACGTGAACGGGAACGCGAGCACCTCGGTGCCGGCACCGCTGCCGAGTCCGCTGCGCACGTTCTGCGCCGACGTCGCACCGTCGGTGGCGCCACCGTAGATCGGCAGCACGGGGATGATCGTGCAGATGCCGATCGCGGCGTCCTTGCCGGCGCGGTTCAGCGTGCCGCACGACGTCAGCGTGGTCGCGGCCAAGACGGAGAGGGAGAGAAGGGCGTTGCGAGCGTTCACTCTGGGTTCCTCGGTCGGGCCCGGCCCGGCGCCGACACGAGAACGGTGCGGCCGGGTGATCGGGAGGATTCGAAAGGGGCTGTCCGGGCGGTGATGCAAGCGCCGTGCTCGACGCCGGACAAGCCCGGCCTCGAAAAACTCCTGCCCGCCGGCACCGGACGCCAACCTCGAATCCCCTCGACGCGACGCCGGCTATAGTCCCGTCGTCGGCGCGTCGATGGGACAGCGCCGCGCCCGGACCGATGATGCCCCTGCCGTCGATGCTCGCCGCCTGCGTGCTGCTGCTGCCGCTGCTGCCCGCCCAGGATCCCGGCCGTGACGTCCCGCCGCGCAAGGGCACCGAACGCTCGGTGCGCGGAGCGTGCAGCGCCGCGCAGAGCCGCGACCTGTTCCGCGCCTGCGATGCCGACGACGACGACCGGCTCGACGTGTTCGAGGCCAGCGACGCGCTGGAGGCCGTGCGCAGTCCGCGCGACAACGCAGGCTTCAAGCGGCTCGACGGCGATCGCGACGGCTACGTGTCGTGGCCCGAGTTCGATCTGGCGCTGCGGGCCGTCCTGACGACGGGATCCACCTTCCGCGTGCACACCACGCGACCGCTGACCGAGTCGGGTACCACGCCGCGCGCCGCGACGCCCATCCGGCAGTTCCTGCAGTTGCACGACCGCAACGGCAACGGCGGGCTCGATCCGAGCGAGGTCGCCGAGTTCCTGCGCCAGGCCTCGTTGCCGCCGACGCTCAGTTCGTCAATGCGGCAGCTCGATGGCGACCAGGACGGCCGCATCAGCGAAACCGAACTGCAACCCTGGTTCGAGCAACTGTCCGGCAAGACCCTGCCAGCGCCGACGGGTGCCGGCAGTCCGCTCGCCCCGCCGTGGGACGCCGCCGACAAGAACCACGACGGCGCGATCGACGCCGCCGAGCTGCGCAGCGCCCTGCGGCGACTCGACCCCGCACTCGACGCCTGGACTGCCCAACTGCTGAAGGCGCTCGACAAGGACCGCGACGGCACGCTGCGTCCGACCGAACTGCCGGGTGCGCCGCCCGGTGGCGCCGCCCCGGGCCCGTTGCCGAAGCAAGCGCCAGTGCGCTAAGAAGCGGCGGTGCAGAACCGCTCGTACCGCGGCCTTTTCGCCGCCGTCTGCCTGTTCCTGACGTCGCTTCTGCCGGCCCAAGAGCTGCTGCCGAAGGAGACCGAAGCCCTGCAGGCGCGAGCCGACGGCCAGCCGCTGGCCGCGACGCGCGCGCTGCTCGCGCAAGCCGCCGAACTCGCCGCAGTCGCCGACGTCGACGCACTCACGGCCGCGCGCATCGAGGCCTGGACCACCCTCGCCGCACGTCTTGCGCGCAGCCTCGCCGACGCCGACGCGTTGCCGCAACTCGACGCGCTGGCCGCTTCGCCCGCCGCGCGCGCTACCCCCCTGCTGGCAGACCGCGTGCGCCTCGCGGCGTTGGAACTGGCCGAGACGCTGCCGGGCGGTGATGCCGCGCGACGCGCGCACGCACTGGGCTTCCTGACCGGCGGCCGACTGCTGGGCCCGTTCGCGAACGAACGCAGTGCTGGCTTTGCGACCGACGTCGGTCCCGAACGCGCCGTCGACTTCGCCGCGGAGCTGCCGGGCAAGCGCCGTCCGGTTCGTTGGCGGACGTTGCCGACGAGGCCGCAGTCGCCGGCGGTGCCGCTCGGCCAGATCGTCCATCCGAGCGAACAGTCGCTGGTGTTCGTCGCCTACGCGCTCGTCGCCGAACAGCCGATCGAAGCCGTGCTCGAACTCGGCTCCACGGGCAGCTGGGCGGTGTTCGTGAACGGCACCGCCCACGGCGATCGCCACGTCGAGCGGCCGATGCAGTACGGCCAGGACACGCTGGTGCTGCCGCTGCAAGCCGGCCCGAACCTGGTGCTGCTCAAGCTCGGCCACCTCGAAGGCGCCGAGTTCGCGTTCGCGGCCCGCTTGCGCGCGCGCGACGGCGGGCCGCTGGCCGGCGTCGTGCACCGCGACGACGAGGCGACCCTGCGCGAGGCCGCGGCGGTGCGCGCAGCACCTGCCCCGGCAGCGGCACCTCCGCACCTCGGCGCACGCACGACCTGGCCGATCGGCGGCGCCGCCGCGGCCGACGCGTTGCGCCTGGCCTGGCTGTGGAACGCGCGCCAGAGCGACGGCGATCGCGACCGCCGCGACGCCGCCGCCGCGACGGCCGCGACGCAGGCGTTGCCCGACGTCGCCGCCACGTGGCTCGCGCTCGCCGCGAGCCAGCTGCGGCACGGCCGCAGCGCCGCCGACCGCGACGACAACGAACGCCGAAGCACCCTGCTCAGAGCACTGCGTTGCGACCCCGACCACGTCGAGGCCAAGATCCTGCTGGCCCGCCTGCTGCGCGACAGCAGCAATCTCTGGCGGCAGGCACGCACCCTGTTCGACGAGGTGCTGGCGGCACATCCCGACCAGCCGATGGCGCGGTGGCTCCGCACGCTCACGCTGCGCGACGAGGGTCTGGGCGAACTGGCCGACGCCGAACTGCTGCGCACCGCCGCGACCGCCGAACGGCCCGAACTGTGGCGCGCGGCCGCCGGCGTGCTGACCAACCGGGATCCGGGCGCGGCGATGGCGTTGCAGCAGCGTGTGCTCACGCGCAGCGTCGCCGAAGCGGACGTCGCGGCCGCGATCCGGCTCGCCCAGCGCCTGCCAGCATCGCCAGCGTGGCCCGATCCAGACCCGTTGCTCGCCGACCCGTTCGCGCGCAGCCTGCATCTCCTGCGCGCCGAACTGTTGCTCGGTGCATCGCAGCCGCGGCAAGCGTTGGCCGTGCTCGAGCGCTGGCTCGGCCTCGCCACCGACGACGCCGAGGCGATGACGCAGGCGGCGCGCTGCTGGCGCGCGCTGCGCGGCGACGACCCGACGGCGCACGAGCGGCAACTGCACTGGTTGCGGGAGGCGCTGGCGATCGAGCCCAACCGCCGCGACGACGAACGGTACGCCGAGTTCCTCGCCGCCGAGGCCGCCGCCACGGCGGGCAGCGGCGAGGGCACGGACGCAGCAGCGTTCCACGCGGCGTTCGCCGTCGATGCGACCGAGCGCGTGCGGAGCGACGGCGGCCCCCCCGCCGACGCGGCAGCCGCCAACGACCCGCTGCACTGGCTGCTGCGCCAACAGGTGGTGCGCGCGAACAGCAACGGCACCACGAACGTCTACCACCACGACATCGTGCGCGTGCTGACCACCGACGGCGCCGCTTCGCTGTCGTCGTGGAACCTGCCGCACTGGCCGGGCGAGCAACGTGCGCGCCTGCTCGGCTGCACGGTGTTCCGCGCCGACGGCACGGTGCAGCGACCGGCCTTGCAGGGAGCGCGCGTGCGGCTGCCCGATCTGCGCCCCGGCGACGTCGTCGCCATCGAGGGCCGCGTCGACGACCTGCAGCCGACGTTCTTCGGCGACTACTTCGGTCTCGTGCACGTGTTCGCCGGGCCCGACGGCTCTCCCGTGCGTGCCGACGAGCTGGTGGTGCTCGCCGCACCCGGCCGCGAGTACCGGTGGCAAGCGGCGAACGGCGCCCCCGAGCCCGAACGCAGCACGCTGGCCGACGGCACGCAGGTGTTCCGCTTCGCGATGCGCGACCTGCGCCGCGACCAGCCGGAGATCCGGCGGCCGCGCCGCACCGAGCTCGAGCCCGTGGTGCGCATGACGACGTACCGCGACTGGGACCAGTTCGCCGCCTGGTGGTGGAACCTGATCAAGGACCAGCTCGAAGTGACGCCGGCGATGCGCGCGACGGTGCAGAAGCGGTGCGAGGGCCTGCCGACGGTCGAGGCGAAGATCCGCGCGCTCTACCACTTCGTCACCACCGACGTGCGGTACGAGGCGTGGGAGTTCGGCGTGCACGGCTACAAGCCGTACTCGACCGGCGTGATCCACGAACGGCGGCATGGCGACTGCAAGGACAAGGCGCTGCTGCTGTGCGCGCTGCTCGGCGAGATCGGCGTGCAGTGCCACCCGGTGCTGATCTTCGCCGACCCGCTGCGCAGCAACGACGACCTGACGCTGCCCCTGGTGCAGCAGTTCAACCACTGCATCGCCTGGCTGCCGCCGCAGGATGGCCGGCCCGGACGGTTCCTCGACGGCACCGCGACCTGGCATCCGAGCGACACGTTGCCGGACATGGACCAGGGTGCTTCGGTGCTGATCGTCGATCGTGGCCGCGCCGAGCTGCGCGAGGTGCCGTGGACCACGCCGGACGTCAACGTCGACCGGCAGACGTTCCACGTGCAGCTCGCCGCCGACGGCAGCGCGTCGCTGCGGCGCGAGAGCCGACCGGGCGGCAATCAGGCCGTCGGCCTTCGCGAAGCGCTGGCGACCGAGCCCGCGCGTCGGCGCGAGACCTTCGAACGCGACCTGGTGCGCACGTTCGGCCGCGCCGAGCTGCGCGCCGTCGAACCCGGCGGCACCGAGGACCCGGAAGCTCCCGTGCACCTGACCGTGACCGCGTCGCTGCCCGAGATCGGCCAGCGTCGTGGGACGGCGTGGCAACTGCCGAGCGCCTGGGACGAGGGCCACCTGCTGGCACTGACTGCCGAAGGCGAACGGCGCTCGCCGTTGCTGCTCGGCGCACCGTCGGCCGAGGTCCACACGCTGCGTTACGAACTGCCGCCGGGCTTCCGCGTCGGCGAGCTGCCTCCCGACGCCGGGCGCACGGCGCCGTTCGGCGCGTTCTCGATGCGCTGGCGCCAAGACGGCTCGGCCGTGGTCGTCGAACGCGAACTGCGGCTCGCCACGAGTCGCATCGCGCCCGGCGAGTACGCGCAGTTCCGCGACTTCGCCGCAGCGTTGAAGGCTGCCGACGGACAGTTCGTGCTGCTGCAGCAGGAGGGCGGACGATGAGTCGCCGCTTTGCCTGGCTCGCCGCGCTCGGCCTCGTGCTCGCGGCCGCACCCGCCCAGACCGACGTCGAAGCGCTCGCCGCAGCACTGGTGGCCGCCCAGGCCCCCGCCGCCGACGATCCCGACGCGATCGCGCGCGACCTGCTCGCTGCCGCCGCACGGGCCGCGCGGTCGCCGATCGCCGCCCTCCCGAGCGACGATATCAACGACCGGCGGCGGGACAACAGTCCGGCTACAGGTCGTTCCAGATCTTCTCGGCGATGCCGTAGAAGACGCTGATGTTCAGCTCCAGGTTCTCGCGGTGCACGCCGTAGTCGAAGATCAAGTAGCGCGACACCAGCATGCCGTTCTCGCCGTCATTGCTGATCGACACGGCCGCGAACTGCGGCGCCCACTTCTTCACGCCGGCGTCGACCTCGGCGTCGGAGTCCATCGTGAAGCTGCTCTGCAGGAAGGCGCCCTTGCAGCGCTTGGCGCCGGGAGCGCCCTCGCAGACGCGGCCGGTGACGGTGAACTTCAGGCCGTCGGCGGTCTTCGCGGCGATATAGGGATCGCCGGAATTGTCCTCACGCGTGACGATCGCGCCGGCGCCGACGAGGGCTTGCCGCATGTCGGCGATGCCCCAATCGGGAAGGTAGGACTGCGCCTGAGCGGCGCCTGCGAAGCTGACGAAGAGGGCGGCTGCGGCCCCGGCGACGGCGAACTTGATCATCTGTGGGACCCCCAAGGACTGAACGCGCCAACCGTCAGCTTACACCCTGAACGTCGTTACGCCATCAGGTCGGCATAGGCAGGATGGCGCCGAAGCCAGGCCGCCGCATAACCGCAAAGGGGGGTAATCTTCAGGCCCCTGGCGCGGGCGTCGGCAGCGACGCCCTCCATCAAACGGCCCGCCGTCCCCGCCCCGCGAAGCGCCGGCGGCGAGAAGACGTAGTCGACGATCATGCGCCCGTCCTGGAGACGATAGTCGGCGTAGGCGGTCTGGCCGTCCTCGATCAGCTCGTAACGGCCTTCAGC
>DDSQ01000034.1:0-1040 GCA_002343845.1 Planctomycetes bacterium UBA2386
AGCCGCGCGTCGAGCGTGCGCTCGCGCTTGCTGCCGTCGTTCTGCGTGCTCTGCTCCACGAGGGCATGAATCTCGTAGCTGGTGCTGGATTTGCTGAGGTGGCCGCCGCGGATCAGCGCGATGGTGCGGCCGTCGTCGGCGGCGTGCGAGACGACGACCTCGCCGCGCACGGTGCGGCCGTCGGCGCGGACGCTGCCGGGCACGTGGTGGCCGCGGATCTGGTCCCAGTCGTGGTTGTAGAGCAGCGGGCCGGCGTCGTTGATGCGGCCGAGGCGCACGCATTCCGGCGCGCACTCGAGGATTTCGACACCCCACCACCGCTCATACGGCTCGTCGGACGCGAAGGACATCGACAGCGTGATGTCGGCGCCGGGCTGCGGATCGGAATCGGCGCGGGCGATCGGGAGTTGACGGGTAAAGCTCATTGGGATTTGGCCTCGTCTTCAGGGTCTGGCATGGTGGCGGCCGACGACTGGCCGGCTCCGCCGAGTTCCGGCAGGCTGACGCCGTACTGCTGCGCCAGCGCCTTCTCCTGCTGCAGGTCGTCGAAGATTTCCTCGATCTCGACTCCGCGCGCCGCGGCGATGCGCGTGCGCGAGTTGACGCCGAGCGCGACGGAATCGGCGGCGGCCTTGATGTCCTTGGCCGGGTCGATCCAGTCCCAGCCGCGGAACCGCCAGCCGTGCGCGAGGAACTTGTCGAGCTTGGCCAGCGGAAGCGGCGAACCATTCGGCAGGCGCACGGCGCCGGAAGCCATGGCCAGCGGCAGCCAGCGGCGGAAGATCGGCGACAGCCAGGCGGTGGCAAACCAGTGCTGACGCTTCTTCCATTCGTCGCGGCTGCTCAACGTGGCGCCGCGCAGCGAGCCATAGTTCACGGCGGCGTAGTCCTGGCACAGCTCCGGGTAATTGGCGCCCGGCAGGCCGGCGGACATCCGCTGGTACATCGAGGTCATGAACGGGCCGAAGACCTCGTTTGGGTAGCGCGACTCGATCGCGACCGGCGTGGTGCCTTCAGGCAGGGTGTCCCAGGTGCCCGGG
>DDSQ01000034.1:1124-2914 GCA_002343845.1 Planctomycetes bacterium UBA2386
TAGTGCATCGACAGCATGGCGGCATGGCCCCACGGAATGCCGCGTTTCTGCTCAGGCCGCTGGTGCACGAAGCGATGCAGCACGCTATCGGCGGCGACGCGCTCAAATGCGGTCGACGCAGAAGACAGCCGGCCGGTCTGGAAATGGTAGGCGATCGGCCGGCCGCGCTCGTCGATCTCGACGCCACAGACGACCGCAGTTACGCCAGGTGACGCCGGGCGATTGAAGCGAGTGGCCAGGCGGTCGACGTCGAGGAGCTGCAGCGCGTATCCGTAGGCGTTGCCGGCGCGGGCGGCGACGTGCTCGAGGACGAGCGCTTCTCCATCGCGCGCGGTGCCGCGGACGATGGCATGGCACAGTTCTGTGAAGTCGATCTGGCCGGAGGTTTCGCAGGTGCCGCGCTCGCCCCATGCGGCCCATGCCGACTGAATGGCCTTGCGAGCGAGCGTGTCGGGGCGGCCCGGGGCGTCGTCGGCGTAGGAAATCAGCGCCGGCGCGGCCTCGCCGATGAGGTTGGTTTCGACGATGTCGAGGTAGCGGCGCAGGAAATCGTTGTTGTTTTCCAACGTGCGCGAGCGGGCGCGCAGGGCGTCGAGGTCGTTGCGCAGCTCGTCGGCGATGGTGTCGCTGACGACGCGCCAGCTTTCGGTCAGCCGGTTGAGCTGGGCAGCCGCGAAGGCGCGCTGCTGCGCGGCGGCGGCATGGCGAGCACTGGCTGATTCGGCAGCGGCGGCGGCTGCGACGGCGCGATCGGCAGCGGCCTGTCTGCGGAATGCGGTCTTGAGCCAGTCGAGCATGATGGAGTCGGCGCCTCAGAACCGCACGTAGACGCGGCCGGACTGGCGCGCGGTTTGCCGGCGCACGTCGCGGCGGTACGTGTCGCGCAGCAGCAGGAGTTCGCGAATCGGGATGCTCTTGAGCTGCCGATCGCCGATCGTGTAGTCAGCGACGGTGATGTCGCCGGTTTCGATCCACGATTCGATTGCAGCAAGCGTTTTCTGCGCGTGCGTGCGGGCGTCAAGACCGCCGGTTGATGCGGCGAAGTTGGGCAGGATATCGAGCGTCCCGGAGCTGGAAGTGTGGCTCGCCCCGGCCTTGCTGACGCGCTCCTGCCAGGCGTAGGTCGCTGCCGCCCAAGCGGCGCTCGTTGCCGGCGCGACCGAAACGAGGTGCCCGGAGCCGTCCGCCGCGGCCGCGATGACGATCTGCGCGGCCGGCGACACGAGGATGTAGGACAGCGACCATCCGTCGGAAGCCGGGTAGTCTGCGAGCACGCGGCGCCAGGTGACGGTGTCGCCAGCGCGCAGGATCGACGGGACAGCAGACGGGATCGGATGAGACATGCCCGGCGTTTTACGCCGGCTTTGTCAACTGAAACAGGCAAAACGGTTGACAGCGGGGCGGCGGTGCCGCCGGGGATCAGTACTGCGCATCATCCGCCCGCATCTGGTACACCCATTGCCGAGACACCCCGAATCGCTCTGCCACCTGCGCCGGCGTGGCGCCGGACTGCAGCGCGAGCCGGATGGCTTGCTGCCGGTCGGCGCAGTCCATCGCCGCGGCGCTGCCGATGTAGTGCCGGTCACCGCCCTGCTCGTGCCGCAGGCGGCGCTCGAGCGGGCGCAGGCGATCGCGGTCGACGGCCATTTCGGCGGCCACGCAATCGAGCGCCCAGGAGAGGAAATCGGCCGTCACCAGATCACCGCCTTCGGCTTTGGCAGCGTGAACGGCTTTCGGCTTCCGTGCCCTGCCTGCTGCGGCCGGCGAGCCGTGCCGGCGGCGGCCGGCGA
>DDSQ01000050.1 GCA_002343845.1 Planctomycetes bacterium UBA2386
ACTTCTGCTCGATGTGCGGGCCGCGGTTCTGCTCGATGAAGATCACCGAGGAAGTGCGCGAGTACGCCCGGCGCGGCATGGAGCAGAAGAGCCAGGAGTTCGCGGCGCGCGGCGGTGCGATCGACTGACGCCGCCCGCGGAGTTCAGGCCGGAGCGTCGGCGTCGTCCGGCGGCGGGATGCGCGGCAGCACCACGAAGAACGTGCTGCCGTGGCCGAGGTGGCTCTGCACGCCGACCTCGCCGCCGAGGCTCTTGACGGTGTTCTTGACGATCGACAGGCCGAGCCCGGTGCCGCCGACGTCCCGCGAGCGGGCGCGATCGACGCGGTAGAAGCGTTCGAACACCCGTTCCTGGTCCGCGGGCGCGAGGCCGATGCCGGTGTCGGCGACCTCGAGCCGCGTGCTGTTGCCCTGGGTCGCGAGGGCGACGCGCACCGAGCCACCGCGCGGTGTGTACTTGATCGCGTTGTCGATCAGGTTGCCGGCGACCTGGCGCAGCCCTTCGCGGTCGCCGCGCACCCAGACGGCGCCCGGCGGCAGCGCCAACGTCAGCGCGATCGCCGAGCGGTCCGCCAGCGGCTGCAGGTCGCGCACCGTCTCGCGCAGCACCGCGAGGAGGTTGCACGGCGGCTTCTCCTGCGCACCGTCGTTGTCGTCGAGGCGCGACAAGGTCAACAGGTCGCCGACCAGCGTCGACAGGCGTTCGGTCTGGCGCGCAATGCGCTCGAGGAAACGGTGGCGCGTCGGCGGCGGCATCTCGAGGTCGTCGAGCAGCGTCTCGACGAAGCCCTGGATCGCGGCGAGCGGCGTCTTGAGTTCGTGCGAGACGTTGGCCACGAAGTCGCGGCGCAACGACTCGAGCCGGCGAACGCGGCTCTGGTCGTCGATGCCGACGACCGCACCGTGCGCGAGCGCCCGCACCCGCACGCGGAGCGTGCGCCCCCCCGTCGTCGTCGGATCGAGATCGAAAGGCAGCCGGGTGGCGCCGTCCTTGGCCTGGGCGATCGCGTCGTGCAGGGCGGGCCAGGGCACCACGTCGGCCAGCCGGCGCCCGCTGACGTCGGCGGGAAGGCCGGCGAACTCGTGGGCGGCGGCATTCGCGGCGACCACGCGATCGTCGCGGTCGAGCACGACCAGGCCGTCCTCGGCGCCATCGAGCGCCGCCACCAGGCGGGCCAGCTCCCCCTGCAGCGTCACCAGGTCGGCCCGCGCGCGCTCGTGCTCCCCACGTGCCGCGGCCCAGGCGCGGGCGGTCACGCGGCGTCGCCAAACGGCGATCGCCACGCATGCGCCGGCGGCGGCCACGGCCAGAGCCTCGAACGTGTTCATGCTCGGTCCGGCCAGCACCGCGGCCGGCCGTTCACTTGGCGGAGTCGCCGAAACGATACCCGACGCCGCGCACGGTCTCGATGCACGCGGCTGCATCACCGAGCTTGTGCCGCAGGGCCCGCACGTGCACGTCGATGTTGCGGTCGGTCACGATCGCGTCCTCGCCGATCACGCGGCTCAGCAGGTGTGCGCGCGGGAACACCCGGCCGGGATGCGACGCCAGGAAATGCAGCAGGCGCATCTCGGTCGGCGTCAGCGTCACCAGCTGGTCGCCGACGCGCGCCTCGTGTCGCCCGAGGTCGATCGCGAGTTGGCCGCGCACGACGCGTTCGCCAGCGCCGCTCTCGTCGCGCAGGGCACCGCGGCGCAGCACGACCTTGACACGCGCGACCAGTTCGCGCGGGCTGAACGGCTTGGCGAGGTAGTCGTCGGCGCCGATACCCAGCCCGAGCACGATGTCGCTCTCCTCAGCTTTCGCGGTGACCATGATGATGGGGATGCCGCGCGTCACCGGATCCGACTTCACCTGCCGGCACACTTCGACGCCGTCCATCCCGGGCAGCATCAGGTCGAGGATCACGAGGTCGGGGTTGTCGGTGCGGATGCGGCTGAGTCCCTGCTCGCCGTTGCGGCAGGCGATCACCTTGTGGCCTTCGCGCTCGAGGTTGTACTGGAGCACCTCGAGGATGTCGGGCTCGTCTTCGATGACCAGGATCTTGGGCTTGGCCACGCGCGAGAACCTACCGCGTTCGGCGAAGAAACCGTGAAGACCGGCTCAAGCTTCGCGCACGGCGGACGCCGCCTGCACGAGGTCGATGCCGTCGGCCGCGATCGCGACCGTGAACGGCCACTGGCGCCGGCCGATCAGGGCGCGCAGGTAGCGCGCGGCATCGTCGGCGGCCGGGCGGAACGGCAGCGCTCCCGCCGCCGCACGGTGCCGCACGGCGACCACGAGGCCTTGGGCGGTCCGCTGCAGCCCGAGCGAAACGGTGCCGCGGTGGCCGTCGGGCACCGCGGTGAGGAGAGCCCGCACGCCGCCGACCAGGAGCGGCACGAACGACGCGAGGTCGACGGCGCCCGTGCCCGCGGCGGGCTGCACTTCGAGCGCCTGGCCGCGTTCGCGCACGGGCACCCGCAGCAGGTCGGCCAGCTCCGCGAGCGTGCTGGCGGCCTCGGCCGGCTCGGAGCCGTTCTCGCCGAGCAGGTGCCGGAACAGCCGCAACGCGCGGCCGCCGCGGTCGCACGACTGCAGGATGGCCGGCTGCCCCTGCGCACCGCTGGCGTTCCACTGCAGTGCGTGGCCCTGGATCGACAGCAGCAGGTTGCCGAACTCGTGCACGAGCCCGGGGGTGAGGAAGGCGACGTCGTTGGCGTGCGCAGGGTGCACGCACGCATGCTGCCCGCTGCGAGGGCGGCTGGGAAGCACGGCGACGCCGGTACCGGCGCGTCGCGCCAGCACCGGCGTTGGGGTAAGCATGCGGGACGATGACGACGAGCTACGACGCCCTGCGCGGCCACCTGCGCGATGCGGCGGTGTTGGGCAGTACTGCTGCCCTGCTGGCGTGGGACCAGGAGACGATGATGCCGGCCGGCGCGGGCGATCGCCGCGCCGAGCAGTTGGCTCTGCTGGCGCGGCTGCAGCACGAACGAGCGACCGATCCTCGGATCGGCGAGTGGCTGGCGGCGAGCGATGCCGCGGCGGCGGCGGCCGGCGATGGCGACGTCGCCGCGAACCTGCGCGGCATGCGGCGCGACTACGACCGGGCGACGCGGTTGCCGAGTGCACTCGTCGCCGAACTCGCCGCCACCGAGAGCAAGGCGCAGCAGGCCTGGGCCGTGGCCCGCGCCAAGGGTTCGTTCGCGGCGTTCCGGCCGTGGCTCGAACGCATGGTCGAGCTGCAGCGGCAGAAGGCCGAGTGCCTGCGCACTCCGGGCCAGTCCGCGTGGGACGCGCTGGCGGACCTCTACGAACCCGGCATGCGCGCCGCCGACCTGCGTGCCCTGTTCGCGCCGCTGCGCACGGCCTTGGTCGCCCTGCGCGAACGGCTGGCCAGCGGCCGGCGCGTCGACGACGCGTTCTCCCGCCGCGTCATCGACGAAGCGAAGCAGGAGGCGTTCGTGCGGGCCGTGCTCG
Source organism: Planctomycetes bacterium UBA2386 (assembly GCA_002343845.1). Next base: position 3,463 of record DDSQ01000050.1, read on the forward strand.
CGGCCATGGGGTTCGACGCCAAACTCGGCAGGCTCGATCGCAGCGCGCATCCGTTCTGCACCAAGGTCGGCGACGACGTGCGGCTGACCACACGCTTCCACCGCGACCGTGTGCTCGACGCGCTCGGCTCGACGATGCACGAGGGTGGCCACGGTCTGTACGAACAGGGCCTGCTCGCCGAGCACTTCGGCACGCCGCTCGGCGAGGCGGTGTCGCTCGGCGTTCACGAGAGCCAGAGCCGGTTGTGGGAGAACCACGTCGGCCGCTCGGCTGCGTTCTGGGAGTGGTGCTGGCCGATCGCGCAGCAGCACCTCGGCAGCGCCTGCGACGGCGTCGACGTCGAGACCGTGTTCCGCGCGGCCAACGTCGTGCGACCGAGCCTGATCCGCGTCGAGGCCGACGAAGCGACCTACGACCTGCACGTCATGGTGCGCTTCGAACTCGAACAGGACCTGCTCGCCGGCACGCTCGCGGTCGCCGATCTGCCCGCGGCGTGGAACCAGCGTTACCGCGAGTACCTCGGCATCGCGGTCCCCGACGATCGCCAGGGCTGCCTGCAGGACGTGCACTGGTCGTGCGGGTTGTTCGGCTACTTCCCGACCTACACCCTCGGCAACCTCTACGCGGCGCAGTTCGCCGAAGCGGCCGATCGTGCGCTCGGTGGTCTGCCGGCGCTGCTGGCGCGCGGCGACTTCGCGACGCTGCGCGAGTGGCTGCGCCGCCAGATCCACCAGCACGGTCGCCGCTACGAGCCCGCCGAGCTGTGCCAGCGCGTCACCGGCGCCCCGCTGTCGTCGGGGCCGTTCCTGCGTTACCTCGAACGGAAGCTCGCGGTCGTCTACGGCCTCCGGTGACGGGATCTCGCTGACGCGCTGCTGACGCCGCGGCGTCGGCGGCGCACGATGGTGCGGCCATGAGGTCGCCGCTGTTCGTGCTGGCGTTCGCCGCCGTCCCGCTCGCCGCCCAGACGCGCGTGCCGCTCGACGGCGCCTGGCAGGTGCGGCCAGAAGCGGAGCCCGACGGCTGGCGCGCGATCACGGTGCCGTCCGCGTTCGAGACCGCTCTCGGCACCACGTTCGACGGCGTGGGGGTCTATCGCCGCACGCTGCCGCTCCCGACCACGAAGGTCGCCGCGGTGCGGATCGAGTTCGCCGCCGTCGCCACGCACGCGACGGTGTTCTGCAACGGCACGCAGGTCGGGGAGCACCTCGGTGGGTGGACGCCGTTCCGCGTCGACGTCACGTCGGCGCTGCGCTGGAACGGCGAGGACGTGCTCGAAGTGCGCGTCGACGAGAAGGTCGGCCACAACACGCAGGGCTTCCTGCCGATCATCCAGCCGCACTTCGGCGGCATCTGGCAGTCGGTGACGTTGTGCCTCGACGACGGGCCGGTTCTCGATCGGCTCGGGCTCGCCACCTTCGGTACTTGGAACCCCCACAACGTGTTCCTCAACGCTCTTCTTCCTGGCAGCGTGAGCGTGCGAGCGCCCGTGCTCGGAGCGGTCGAGAATGCGCGCGTCCGCGTGGAACTGAACGGTGGCCGGCTGGTTGGCGAGCGCGACGTCATGGTCACTGGCATTCTCAGCGAGACTGCTCCCGCCGACGGCCAGGAGATCCGTGTCGAGGGATACGTCGACTCCTGGACACCGTCTTCGCCGCGTCTCTACACCGTGACCGTCGCCCTGCTCGTTGGCGATCGCGAGGTGGATCGCGTCGAGCGCCGCGTCGGATTCCGCCGCCTGCGCGCCGAGGGCCGGCGCGTGCTGTGGGATGACGCGCCATTCGTGATGCGAGGCGTCCTGCACTGGGGCTACTCACCACCCCATCTCGCCCCACCGGTCGATCCCGCGTGGTGGCGTCCGCAGCTCGAACGCTTCCGCGCGATGGGCTTCAACACGCTGAAGTGCTGCCTGTGGATGCCGCCGCGATGCGTCTACGAACTCTGCGACGAACTCGGCCTCGCGGTCTGGCAGGAGTACCCGACCTGGCATCCGAAGATGGACCAGGCGCACAAGCAGGAACTGCTCGCCGAGTACGCCGAGTTCTTCGCGCACGACGGCGGGCATGTGTCGGTTGGCTTCCGCAGCATCACGTGCGAGACCGGGCACGGTGCTGACCTCGACGTGGTGAAGGCGCTGTTTCGCGCCTGCAAGGCAGCGGTGCCCGAGACGCTCGTCGTCGACGACAGTTCGTGGATCGGCTGGCAGCGCATCACCGACTTCTGGGACGAGCATCCATACGGCAACAACTCGTGGTTCCCGGGGCGACTTGCCGACTTCGACCGCCACCAGCGCACCGCCGGCGAGAAGCCGCTGCTGCTCGGCGAGTGCATCGCCGCCGACACCTGGGTCGATCGCGCCGCGTGGACTGCCATGCACGGCGATGCCGCGCCGTGGTGGCGGCCCGACTGCTGGAGCGCGCAGGGCCCCGCCGAAGCATGGTTGCTGGCGCAGACCGACGCGCCGACCGTGCGTTCGCTGCGCCCGCAATCGCTCGACTTCGCCATGCGCAACCGCAAGTTCCAGATCGAGCAGCTGCGCCTGCGGCTGCCCGATGCGGGCTACGTGGTGTCGGTCGCGCGCGACTTCGGCAAGGCCCGCATGGGGTTGATCGACGACCTCGACCAGCCGAAGTGGCCCGCCAGCGACTGGTCGTGGCATGGCGACACGATGCTGTGCCTCGATGCTGCGTGGCACGAACGCGGGGTGGCGTGGAGCGCCGGTCGTCGTGCGGTGCGCATCGCAACCACAGTCCCGCTGGACGGTGAGCTACGCCTGCACTTTGGCGATCCGAACACCGCGCATCTCTGGCCGGTGAAAGTGACGACTGGCGTCAGCGAGCCGTTCGTGGTCGACGTGCCGGTGGCGACCCATCTTGGCCGCGTCCGGCTGTTCGCCGAACTCACGGGCTCCCACCCCGCGCGCAACCACTGGGACCTGAGGACGATCCCGCCGTGGCACTACCGCGGCGACTTCGCCGAGGACCGCCTCACACCCGAACTGCTCGACCGCATCGAAGCCGGCGCGCACGTGGTGCTGCAGGCGGGCCCGCACCCCGGCTCCCCGCGAACCGAGGCGATGTGGTCACTGCGTGGCGCGCCGTTCGCCGCGAACTACCCCGGGCGCGACGATCTGCCGGCGGAACTGCTGCTCGAGCTGAGCAGCTTCGATCTCGAGTCCGGCCGCGTGATCCCGTGGGCGCCGTGGGCCGACCAGATCGATCCGATCCTCGGCTTCTGGGAGACGCACGACATCCCCGAGGTGCGTTTCCACCTGCTGGCCGGCACGACGCGGATCGGCAAGGGGCGGTTGGCGATCACCTCGCTGCGGCTCGACGACGAGGCCGAGTCGAGCAGTCCGATGCGCTTGCACGTGCGCACGCTGCTCGCGGACCTGCTGTCGATGCACGAGCCGAAGCGGGCGCTGTCGGCGGCGACGATCGCGGCGCTGCGCGCGCAGCTCACCGAGAAGAAGATCGACCTGCCGACGTGGCGTTTCCGCACCGATGCCGGCGACGAAGGGCTCGCCGCCAACTGGCAGGATCCGGCCGTCGACGCGGCGGCCGCACCTTGGCGGGAACTGCGCGCCGGTTCGCACTGGGAGAACCAGAGTGAGGACCTGAAGCACTACACCGGGGTTGCGTGGTACCGCGTCGACGTCGACGTGCCCGCGGATTGGCAAGGACTCGCCGCGCGCGTGGTCTTCGAGGGCGTCGACGATTCGTTCCAGTTCTGGCTCAACGGCGAGCCGTGCGGAGCTTTCGGGGACGCCGCGACGCGCACGACGATCTGGCTCGAACGGCAGGTCGCGGAGCTTGGCACGAAGCTGCGGGCCGGGGCCCGCAACACGCTGGTGCTGCGCGTCGTCGACCACTCCGGGGCCGGCGGACTCTGGAAGCCGGTGTTCCTGACGACGGGGCCCGCTGGCAAGGATCCGCCGCTGCTGCACTGAGTGCGCGTTCGCGGCGGCGGCAACTTGTGGCGAAGGGGACGCCGGCCCACAAGGGCGCGTCACTCCGAAGCCTGCTATCCTGATTCGCGCATGAAGGTCTCCAGCATCCAGCCGACCCCGAACCCCAACGCCTTCAAGTTCCTGGTCGACGTGCCGCTCGCCAAGCCCGGCCAATCGCTCGCCTACGCCAAGCCCGAGCAGGCGCGCAGCGACGTGCTCGCGCAGGCGATGTTCGCGATCCCCGGCGTCGACACCCTGTTCTTCTGCGACAACTTCGTCACCGTCAGCATGACGGCGCAGGCCGATTGGCGCGCGATCGCCGAACAGGTGACGCGCCTGCTCGAGAGCCACGAGCCGGAGCCCGCTGCCCCCGCACCTGCCGAGACGACGGGCGATCCGCTGGCGACGCTGCCCAAGGGCGGCGATCCCGAGATGATGGCCCGCATCAACACGCTGCTCGACGACCGCGTGCGACCGGCCCTGGCCGGGGACGGCGGCGGTTTGCAGGTGATGGGACTCGAGGGCAAGACCCTCTTCATCCGCTACCAGGGCGCGTGCGGCAGTTGCCCGAGTTCGACCGCCGGCACCCTGATGGCGATCCAGCGCCTGCTGCAGAGCGAAGTCGACGAAGAACTCGTGGTGACGATGTCGTGAGCGCGCGGCGCTGCCCGTGGTGCGGCGTGCTCGGGGAAGTCGTGCACGTGCACGGCCACGGCCAGTGCCCTGCCTGCGGCAACAACGTCGAGCCGTGCTGCAACGGCGCCAACGCGCTCGACGAAGCGGGAGCGACCCCGGCGATCGACATCGATCCGGATCGGGCCCTGTTCCCGCGCCTGTTCGACCAGCTCGGCGGCCCGGCGGCGACCGTCACCGGCGCCTCGTTGCGGTTCGCGTTGGCACAACGCCTGGGCACCGATCTCGACGATGCCGCGGTCGTGCTCGAGGCCGCCGAACGTGTGGGCATCGTGCTGCCGCTGCCCGACGACCTCTACCGGCTGCGGGCCGGCTGACGGTCGTTGCGCGCGAGCAGGCGGCGCGTAACGTGCCGCTCCCCTACTCGGCCGGAGTGGCGGAATCGGCAGACGCACAGGTTTCAAAAACCTGCGCCCTCACGGGCGTGCGGGTTCAAGTCCCGCCTCCGGCACCACTTCCTGGAACGCCTGCCAACGCCGGCCCGAGCAGCCGCGCGACCGCCTGCTCGCGCAGCAGCCGCGCCTTGCCCTCCTGCCCGAGCAGTTCGAGCACTTCGGCGAGCACCGCGCAGACCGTCGTCGTCGGTCCGAGCGCTTCGGCGGCGAGGCGCGCGGCACGTTCGGCGCGCGCGGGTTCGCCGGCGCGCGCCAGTTCGCGCGCGACGAGCAGCAGCGTGCCCTGCAGCGGGCAGCACTCGAGCAGTTCGCGCGGATCGATGGCGCCCGGATGCTGGCCGAGCAGTTCGGCGATGCGGTCGAGCCCCTGCGGCGAACGTGTCGCCCCCCACGAACGAACGGCGCCGCGCAGGTCGCCGGCCGCGCGCTGCACGTCGCCGAGCAGTAGCCCGGCACTCGGCCCGTCCTTGTCGGCGCGCGCCAGCTTCTTGCCGATGCGGCGCGCGGCTTCGCGGTCGTCGTCGGCGACTGCGGCTGCACCCGCAGCGACCAGGGCATCGATCCACCGCTGCCGCTCGCGCGCCGCCGCGGCCGGGGGTGCTTGGGCCAGCACGCGTTCCTGGGCCTCGGCGTAGGCGTTCGCGTCGCCGTCGTGCTGCACCAGGTCGCGCCACTCGCCGAGCAGCGTGTAGTCCTTCGGGAAGCGGGCGACGGCACGCTCGATCTCCGAGCGCAGAGCACCCGGCAGGATGCCGCCTTGGCGGCGCCAGGTGCGCACCCGCAGCTGCAGCAGCGAGCGCAGCAGTTCGGGCGGCAGCCCCGGTTCGATCACGCGCGCAAGCCACCCGAGCGCCTCGTCGAGGCGGCCGGCGTCGAGTGCCAGGCGCGCGAGCTTCAGGTCGGCGTCGGCGACCACGTGCGCGTAGCGCGTCGGCGGCTGGCCCCGGTAGCGGGCGACCTTCTGGAACAGCTCGCGGCAGCGTTTGCCGCCACCGACCAGGGCGGCGACCGCGCGCAGGTGGCGGCCCAAGGCGGCCTCGGCGCGCATGTCGCGCACGCGGGCGCGCAGCAGCCAGACCGCGAACATGCCGCCGAGCGTGAACGTCGCCAGCAGCAGCAGCACGCGACCGAGCGTCGTCTGCAGCAGCGGTTCGAGCAGTCGCAGCACCAGTTCGACCAGCTTGACGACGGCGTCGAGGGCGGGCGAGAACAGGGCCAGCAACAGGACGAACGGCAGCGCGTAGACGAGCACGCGCAGCCACGGGTTCTTCGGCAGCAGCGCCTTGAACGGCGCCGCGATGCCCCGCCGCAGAGCGTCACCGAGGCCCATCGTCGCCTCCGGGTGCGCGCGATCGCGCTTGCAGTTCGTGCAGCGCCTCCTGGAGGCGCAGCCGCAGGTTGGCGTCGCGTTCGGCGTCGGCGAGTTCGTGCAATGCCGACTGCGCCGCCGCCGAGCCGATCGCGCGCAGGGCCAGCACGATCTGCACGCGGCGGTTGGTGTGCCGCGAGATCAGGCCGATGCTCACGCGCTCGAGCCAGCCCGAACGTTCGTAGGCTGCCTGCAGTGCTGGCACGGCGGCGTCGCCGATGCCGACCAGCACCTCGCGCAGCGCGTCGTCGAAGGCGCTGGGCTCGGGACCGAAGCTGTCGCAGATCTCGGCGACCGCCGCCGGACCGCAGCGCACGAGCACGCGCTGCAGGCGCTGCCGTTCGTCGGCGGGCACCTCGGGGTCGGCGAACGCGGCGAGCACGAACTCGAGCGCCCCCGCGCCGAGTTCGCCGAGGATGTGCTCGGCGTCGGCGGCCTGCTCGGCAACGGCGAGGCCGGCGATCAGCGCCGTCACCGCCGACGTCGAGGCGCCGCGCGCGACCATCACCGACCGCAGCACCTCGGGATGGTCGGCACCCGGGATCGCCGCCAGCAGCACGTCGTCGCGGCCGAACGTGCTCTCGCGCAGCAGCACCTCGGCGATGAAGTGGCCGGGCGGCACCACCTGCAGGAAGCGGCGCAGCACCTCGGCGTCGGCCTTGTTGAGCCGGTGCACGATCTCGGTCGGCGGAAAGCGCTCGAGCACGAGCTGGAACTGCGTCGTGTCGTGCAGGCCGAGGAAGAAGTCGATCAGGATCTTGCGGTGCTCGGGCCGCGCGGACGCGAACAGCGGCTCGACGTGCGGCAAGGCGCTGCGGTCGAAGCCCTGCACGACGCGGCCGACGAGCGCGCCCGGCGAGCGCGAACCGAGCGGTAGCAGGCGTTGGTGCGCCAGGTCGTCGCTGGCGGCGAAGAGGGCCGGCGCGATCGCCGGCCCCATCGCGCGCAGCACCCCGACGAGCGTGTCCTGGCCGGGGCCGTGCGCGTGCCAGGCGGCGCGCAGCAGCGCGGGCACGGCGACGGTGCGCAGATCGAGCAGTTCGCCGCGAGCGCGTTCCCGGTCGGCTGGCTCGCCGTCGAGCACGGCGCGAACCAGCCGCTGCACGTGGGCTTCGTTGACGTCGATCGCATCCATCGCCTGCAGCGGCGACGTCAGGTCGGCGACGAGCAGCGGTTCTTCGAGTTCGGCCGCGTCGGCGGCGCGGCAGTGCGGGCACTCGACGAGGCGGTCGGCCAGGGGCGCCTGGCAGGCGCGGCAACGCCAACGCTCGGGCGGCACGAGGCCCGCGACAGCCTGCGGCGGGGCGACGTTCGCCAGCGGCAGCGGCCGGGCGGCGGCGGGAATCGGCAGGCGGTTGCCGGGAACGGGTGCCTGCGGTGCGAGCAGGGCGGCCGTCACGTTCGCCAGTCCTTGCTCCGCGGCGGAGAGGCGCGCGGCGAGCAGGCGGGTCGCGTCGTTGTTGGCGCCGAGGCGCTCGGCGTTGCGCAGGAGTGCCGTGGCACCCGCGACGTCGCCAGCGCGCGCGCGTTCGCCGCCGGCGAGCGCCATCGTGCGCGCGAGGCCCTGACGATGCCGTTGCCGCTCGGCGCCATCGGGCAACAGTTCGAGCAGGCGGCGTCCCGCGGGCAGAGCACCGGCGAAGTCGCCGCACTGCAGCCGGGCGCGGTAGACGAACGCCTGGCCGTCGGCGCGATCGCCGGTGCGCTGCAGCGCGCGCTCGGCGGCCTCGGCGGCTTCGCGGGGCTGGCCAGCGGCGAGCAGACTCTCCGCGAGCATCAGGTCGTTCTCATCGCTGTCGATGCCGAACGCGGTCTTCAGCACGACGTGCTGCTTGTGCGCCTCCGCCGCCTCGCCGCGCTGCGCCAGGACCTTGCCGAGCAGCAGCCTCGCGTAGTGGTTCTCGGGGTCGTTCTGCACGACCTTCTGCAGCCGCGCATGTGCTCCGTCGAGGTCGCCGTGCAGGGCCTGTTCGACGCCGAGCAGGTAGTCGGCGAGGGCCTGGCGCGAGCGCGCATCGCGCACCAGCGCCGACATCCGCCACCAGAACACGAACGCGGTGCCGAGCACCAGCAGCGACAGCCCGAACTCGACCACTCCCGGTTCGCGCCCCAGCGCGAGCAACCACTGCCAGAACGAGCCGTCGGCAACGGGTTCGGCTTGCAGCAGCCGGCTCGGTGCGACGAACGTCACAATGCTCAGCCCTCGACGCGCAGGCCCGGTGCTGGCACCACGCGATTGCCGCCCGGCGCAGCACCCACCGCCGGGCGCTTGGCGGCGCGCAGCGCGGCGTCGATCAGACGGTCGAGCAGGGCCGGGAACGGGATGCCGACGGCCGCCGCGGCCTGCGGCAACAGGCTCGTGCGCGTCATGCCCGGGATGGTGTTCGTCTCGAGCACGACCGGCCCATTCGCGGTGACGATCATGTCGGTGCGCGACATGCCGTCGCAGACCAGGGCTTCGTGGCAACGGATCGCGAGGGCCTGCACGGGTTCGATGCGCTCCGCGGTCCAGCCGCGCGGCGGCACGGTCTCTTCGGTGGCGCCCGGCCGGTACTTCGCCTCGTGCGTGAACCAGGTGTCGCTGCGCGGGTAGATGCCGACCGGCGGCAGCGCCTGCAACCGTTCGCCGGTGTTGCCGAGCACCGCAACCGTGATCTCCTCGCCGACCAGCGCGTGCTCGCCAAACCACCGCCGGAAGCGGCCGCGGAACGCGTCGAAGAACGCCTGCAGCTCGGCGACCGTGGCCACGCGCTGCACGCCGACCGTGCTGCCCGAGGCGTCGACCTTCACGAACGCGGGTGTGCCGACGGCCGCAGCAAGGCGCGGGAACTCGTCGGCGGCGGCGGCGCGCGCCAGCGGCGTCTCGGGTTCGTAGGCCTTGGCGAGCGGCACCCCCGCCGCCTGCAGCACCTGGCGCGTGCGCAGCTTGTCCATCGCCACGGCGGACGCCGCACAACCCGAACCGACGAACGGCAGGTCGTACAGTTCGAGCAGGCCCTGCACCGTGCCGTCTTCGCCGAACGGTCCGTGCAGGATCGGCAGCACCACTTCGACCTTCGCGGCGGCGAGCAGGAAGTCGAGCGCCGCACCGGGTCGCATCGGGCCGGCCGCGGCGGCGGGGTCGCGGCGTCGCCAGTCCTGCCCGGCGGCCAACGGCGCGCGAGCAGGCCACCACGCGCCGTCGCGGTCGAGGAACACCGGCCAGACCCGATAGCGCCGGCGATCGAGGTGCTGCAGCACCTGCGCTGCCGAGGCCAGGGACACGTCATGCTCCGGCGACCGGCCGCCGGCGAGAACCGCGACATCCATCAGCATCACCCTCCGTGGTGATGCGCCGAGCATACGCGGGTGCTCGGCCGGAACGAACGGTCGCGACGCACCGACTCAGGGCCGCTGCGCGAACAGCGCGCCGGTCGAGGCGGCAGCCCCCCACAGGATCGCATCGCTGCCGCCCAGCGACGGCACGAATCGCAGGCCGGTGGTGATCGCGCTGCCGGTCGACGCCCGCACATGGGCCTCGATGCGCGACGCCAGGGCGTGCCAGCCCGACAGCACGCCACCGCCCAGCACCACGGCCGCGGGATTGAGCAGCGTGCAGGCGTTGGCGACGACGGTGCCGGCCGCGAGTTCGGCCTCGGCGANNGGATCGAGCGTGCGGCCTCGCCGCGACTGCCGGCCTCCTCGGCGGCCGCCACGACGCTGCCGACGGTCCAGGCGCCGCTCGCTGCCTTGCCGAGCAGCTCCTCGGCCCGTTCGGTGATCGCCCGACCGCCGCAGTAGGCCTCGAAGTGGCCGAGCCCGCCGCACGGACAGCGGCGGCCGCCGGGCCGGAACGTGGTATGGCCGATCTCGCCGGCGGCGTTGTTGCCGCCGCCGAACGGCTTGCCGTCGATGATCAGGCCGATGCCGATCCCGGTGCCGAAGAACAGGCACAGCAGCGGATCCGCGGCGCGCGCATGGCCGCGCAGGTACTCGCCGAAGGCGCTGGCGCGACCGTCGTTGATCAACGTGGTCGCCAGGCCAAAGCGTTGCTCGACGTGCTGCGCGAGCGGGAAGCCGTCGAGCGGCAGGTTCGGGGCGCGATCGATCGAACGCCCGTCGCGGGGGATCACGCCCGCAGTGCCAAAACCGGCCGCGCGGGGCCGTTCGTGGCCGGCCGGCACCGCGGCGAGCACCGCCGTGATCGCGCGGTCGAACGCGGCCAGGAACGGCGCGCGTTCGCGCACCGTCGGCACGTGTTGGACCGCGTGGACCGTGAAATCCTCGCCGACGAGCGCGAACCGGCACTTGGTGCCGCCGAGGTCGCCGGCCAGCACCGTGCGCGTGCTCATTCCTCCGACAGGCCTTCCATCAGCTCTTCGAGCAGCTTGATCATGCTCGCGTTCTGGTGCTCGAGCACGGTGATGCGGCGCATCAGCTTCTCGACCACCGGCGGCAGCAGCGTCTCGAGCGTCACCGACTTGATCATCTGGAACATCTCGGCGCGGTGCGGCGGCGTGTCCTTCCCGAAGTGGAAGTGGTAGGCGTTCTGCAGCGCCTGGCCGGTGTGGTCGAGGATCTCGCGAGCGACCGCATCCTGGTGCTCGGGACCGTGGTGCGTCATGCGGAAGGTCTCGACCTTGAACCGATGCAGCGCATCCTTGAGCTTCTTCTTCAAGCGGGAACTCCTGGCCTCACCGACGGAGGCCGATTCGTCTGGGTGTGTGATTCTCCGTAGCCGCGGTCGCGCCTTTGCGCAACGGGTCGTCGCGGTTGGCGCCGCCGGACGCTGCAGCGGCGCATGGCCGACCCGCGCATGCGGTCGGCCGATCGGCGCCGTCGAACGGCACCCGTGGCCCGGCGCGGCCGGATGCTTCAGATGCGCGAGAGCAGCAGGCTCGTGTTGTGGCCGCCGAAGCCGAGCGAGTTGCTGAGCGCGTGGTCGACGCGAAGTTCGCGGGCGACGTTCGGCACGTAGTCGAGGTCGCAGTCCGGATCGCGCGTTTCCTGGTTGATCGTCGGGTGCACCGAGCCGGTGCGGATCGACATCGCCGTAGCGGCCAGTTCGATCGCCCCCGAGGCGCCGAGCAGGTGACCGACCATCGACTTGGTCGACGACACGCACAGGCGCTTCGCATGGTCGCCGAAAACCCGCTTGATCGCCGCGGTCTCGATCTTGTCGTTGAGGAAGGTGCTGGTGCCGTGCGCGTTGATGTATTGCACGCGATCCGCGGCGACGCCGGCATCGCGCAAGGCCTGCTGCATCGCCCGCGACGGGCCGTCGGCGTCCTCGTTGGGCGCGGTGATGTGGAAGGCGTCGTCGGTCGAGCCGTAGCCCGCGAGCTCGCACAGGATCGGGGCGCCACGGCGCTTGGCGTGTTCGTACTCCTCGAGCACGAGTGCTGCCGCGCCCTCACCCATCACGAAGCCGTCGCGGTCCTTGTCGAACGGGCGCGAGGCGCGCTTGGGGTCGCCGTTGCGCGTCGACACGGCCTTCAGCGAGCAGAAGCCGGCGAGGCCGAGTTCGGTCGTCGCTGCTTCGCTGCCGCCGGTCAGCATGATGTCGGCTTCGCCCCACTGGATCGTGCGCAGCGCCAAGCCGATCGCGTGGCTCGAGCTCGCGCACGCCGACGAGGTCACGTAGCAGGTGCCCTGGAGGCCGAAGCGGATCGCGGCCTGGCCCGCCATCGCGTTGGCCATGATCTTCGGGATGAAGAACGGGCTCACGCGGTCGGCGCCGCGTTCGACCTGCAGCACCTTGCTCGCCTCGATTTCGCTGATGCCGCCGATGCCGGTGCCGAGGATGCAGCCAGCGCGCGTGCGGTCTTCGCGGTCCAGAGCGAGGCCGCTCGCCGCCATCGCCTCCGCCGCGGCCACCAGGTAGTACATCGTGAACTGCTCGAGCCGCTTGCTCTCCGACTTCGGAAAGTGCTGCTCGGTGTTCCACTGCCAGACTTCGCACGCGAACTTCGCCGTGTGCTTGGCCGTGTCGAACTTGGTGATCGGCCCGGCTCCGGAGGTGCCGGCCAGCATCGCCGCCCAGTTCGACTTCATGTCGAGGCCCAGGGCCGACACGGCCCCGACCCCGGTGATGACGACCCGACGTCTGCTCATGGCGTTCTTGCTCGCGCGGTTGGCGGCCCGGACGCCGACGCGGCGGCCGGCGGGCCGGTTTGGCCGATCTCAGCCCAGCTTGCCGCTGATGTACTTCACGGCGTCGCCGACGGTCTGGATCTTCTCCGCGTCCTCGTCGGGGATGTTGATCTCGAACTCGTCCTCGAACTCCATCACCAGCTCGACCGTGTCGAGCGAGTCGGCGCCGAGGTCGTTGATGAACGAGGTCTCGGCCGTGATCTTGTCACGGGTGGTACCGAGTTGCTCGCAGACGATGTTGTGGACTCGTTCCTGGATGTTGTCAGCCTTCGACACGTTTCGTTGCCTCTTGGGACGTTGGGAGATCGCTGGTGCCGGGTGGGAACCCTGGCGCCGTTGGAATGCTTGGAGGGAGAGCCTCGTTGGCCGGACAGCGTAGCTACATGGTCATGCCGCCGTCCACCACGAGAGTCTGTCCCGTGACGTAGGCGGCGGCGTCGCTGCAGAGGAAGACCACGCTGCGCGCGATGTCGTCCGGACTGCCGAATCGGCCGAGGGGAATCTGCTTGAGCATGCCGTCCCGAACCTCGGGCGGCAGGCCGGCGGTCATGTCGGTCTCGACGAAGCCCGGGGCGACGACGTTGACGGTGATCGCGCGGCCCGAGAGTTCCTGCGCCAGCGACTTCGACAGGCCGACGAGGCCGGCCTTGCTCGCCGCGTAGTTCACCTGCCCGGCATTGCCGGTGATGCCGACGACGGAACCGATGTTGACGATGCGCCCGCCGCGGGCCTTGGCCATCGCGCGCGCGAACGCCTTGCACACGAGGAAGGTGCCGCGCAGGTTGGTCGCGATCACCGCGTCGAAGTCGTCCGCGGTCATGCGCAGGAACAGGCCATCGCGCGTGATGCCGGCGTTGTTGACCAGGAAGTCGAGCTTGCCGGCGGCGTCGAGCACCGCCTTGGCCAGGGCGTCGGCGGCAGCCGGCGACGCGACGTCGGACACCAGCGCCGTGGCCTTGCCGCTGCCGGCGGGCAACGCGGCGATCTGCGCCACGGTGTCGGCGCAGCCGCCCTCCTTGGTCGACGTGCAGAAGACGTCCGCACCGTTCGCGGCGAGCTGGATCGCGACGGCCCGCCCGATGCCGCGGGAGGCGCCGGTCACCAACGCGGTCTTGCCTGTGAACTGCATGGTCGTGGCTTCGGGGAGTGGTCGGCGGTCACCAACGCAGCAGGAGATGGCCCCACGCCATGCCTGCACCGAACGCCGGCATCACGACCAGCTTGCCGGATTGCAGCCGGCCGGCGTCGTAGGCCTCGCGCAGGGCGATCGGCACCGACGCCGCGGACGTGTTGCCGTAGCGGTCGATGTTGCTGAACACCAGGTCCATCGGCATGCCGAGCTGCTCCATCGCCGCCTCGATGATGCGCTGGTTGACCTGGTGCGGGACGATGACGCCGATCTGGTCGCGGCCGTACTTCTCGACGACGCCGCGCACGAGGTCGGCGAACACGCGCACCGCGAAGCGGAACACCTTGGTGCCCCCCATCTTCATGAAGTGCAGCCCTTGCGCGACCGAATCGGCGCTCGCCGGATGGCGGCTGCCGCCGCCGGGCTGCGCCAGCACGTTCTCGGCGCCGCCTTCCATGCCGATCGAGCCGCCGAGGAATTCGCCGCGTCCCGCTCGGCTCAGCGACGTGTAGATGGCGGCACCTGCACCGTCCCCGAACAGGACGCAGGTGTTGCGGTCGGTGTAGTCGAGGATCCGGCTCAGGATCTCGGCGCCGACGACGAGGATGTTCTTGGCCTGGCCGGACTGCACCATGCCGGCGGCGAGCTGCGACGCGAAGACGAAGCCGCTGCAGGCGCCGGCGACGTCGAAACCGCCGGCGCGCTTGCAGCCGAGGTCGAGGCCGACGCGGCACGCGGTCGCCGGGAACGGTTGGTCGCCCGTGACCGTCGCCACGATCACCAGGTCGAGTTCGTCGGGCTCCATGCGCGCATCGGCGAGCGCTTGCTTGGCCGCGGCGATCGCCAGGGTGCTGGTGACTTCGCCGCTGGCGGCGATGCGTCGTTCGCGGATCCCGGTGCGTTGGACGATCCACTCGTCCGACGTGTCGACCATCTTCTCGAGGTCGGCGTTGGTCAGCCGACGCTCGGGAACGTGACGGCCCAGTCCGGCGATGCCGACGGGGACGACGGCGCTCATGCGTTCGGCTCGGCTTGCGGCACTGCGGACATGCGCACGGCCTGCACGATGTGGTCGTTGACCTCGGCGTTCATCGCGCGCATCGCGAAGCCGATCGCGTTGGCGAACGCCGGCGCATGCGAGCGACCGTGGCAGATGGTGACGATGCCGTCGACGCCGAGCAGCAGAGCGCCGCCGTACTCGGAGAAGTCGACGCGCGGCACGATCTCCTTCTTCACCTGGCCGATGCGCGCGGGTTCGATCGCCGCCTTCTGCATCAAGCCGAACATCGTGCGCAGGACATACTCGGCAAGGCCTTCGCTGACCTTCAGCAGCACGTTGCCGGTGAAGCCGTCGGTGACGACGACGTGGCAGTCGCCGGAGAACACCTCGACGCCCTCGACGTTGCCGTGGAAGCGGATCGGCAGGTGCTTCATCAGCGCCCGCGCTTCGCGCACCAGCGTGTTGCCCTTCAGTTCTTCGCTGCCGATGTTCAGCACGCCGACCTTGCAGTCCTTGATGCCGAACGTGCCGCCGTAGTAGGCCGCGCCCATCAGCGCGTACTGCGCGAGGTGATGGGCCTTCGGTTGCGGGTTGGCGCCGACGTCGAGCACCAGGAACGGGTTCTTCTCGCCCTGGATGATCGCTGCGATCGCCGGACGGCGGATGCCTTCGAGGCAGCCGAGCCCCAGCGTGGCGGCGGCGACGACGGTGCCGGTCGAGCCGGCACTGACGAACGCGCCAGCGCGCTTCTCCTTCAGCTCTTGGATGCCGACCGCGATGCTGTTGCGCGGCTTCTTGCGCATCGCGTCCGTCGGCGTGTCGGCGTCGGTGAGGACGTCCGGAGCGTCGAGGACCGAGATGCCCGCCGCCGCCAGCCCTTCGGCGCGCAGCGCGTCTTCGATCGCCGCCTTGGGGCCGGTCAGCACGACCTGGTCCCCGCGCACGAAGCCCCGCTGGATCGCCATCGCCACGCCGGCAATGCACTCCTTCGGAGCGTGATCACCGCCGGCGGCGTCGAGCACAACCTTGGTCATGGCCTTCCTTGGGCGCGGGTGGGCAGGGCTGCCCGGGGAGCAGGCGCGTGCGGTCCGGGCGGACCGCGCCGCGCGAGCGATCAGTCGTTGTCGGCGACGAGGATCGGCCGGCCGCGGTAGTGCCCGCAGGCCTTGCAGATCGTGTGCGGGCGGATCATCGCGCCGCAGTGGGTGCAGCGGACCAACTGGGTGCGGTTCAGGGCCAGGTGCGCACGGCGGTGGCCCTTGCTGGCGCGGCTGAGCTTTCTCTTCGGATTTGCCATGGTCGGAAGTCGGTGTGGATCACCAGGGCAGGCCGTGGACCGAAGTCCGAGCCCGCGGGCGAATCCAAGGGCGGAGGACATTACGGAGGTCGTCCTCGAAGTCAACGACGCAGACCCCGGGTCCCGCCGCTGCCGCCGCGGGAACGCCTGACACGTGCGCCGCGGCAAGTGCCGCGCGCACATGGGGATCACGCGACCCGGGCCTCCGGTCGGCGACCATCGGCCGCCGCGCGGTGTGGAGTCAGCGCAGGCCCGCCGCAGCGAACAGAGCCTCGGCCGACGCGCGCGCTTCCGGCAGTCGGGAGGTGTCCTTGCCCTTGCCCTGGGCGCTCTCGGGGCGGCCGCCGCCGCCCCCGCCGAGCAGGCCAGCGAGCGACTTGACCAGGTCGCCTGCCTTGATGCGCCCTGCCAGCGAGGGACTCACGGCGGCCGTGACCAGCACCTCGCCGTCGACGGTGCTGAACACGACGGCGACGAGCGGGTCGATCGCCTTCACTGCGCGCTTCAGCAGTTCCTGGGCGTCCTTCGCCTGCAGGCCCGGGCGCTCGAACACGACGCTGTTCGCGCCGTCCTTTCGTTGCACCGCGGCCCCGAGTTTCGCGAGTTCGGCATCGAAGTCGGGCGCCAGGGCCTTCTCGAGGTCGCGGCGCACCTTCTTGAGTTCGTCGACGAGCTCCTGCACGCGGTCGCTGATCTTCGCGGCGGGCACCTTGAGCGACGTGGCGAGCGCGGCGAGCTGCGTTCGCTCCGCCTTGGCGAGGTCGAGCGCCACGAGGCCGGTCACGGCTTCGATGCGACGCGTGCCGGCGGCCACGGCCGTCTCGGTGGTGATGCGGAACGAACCGATGTTGCCGGTGTTGCGCACGTGCGTGCCGCCGCACAGCTCGCGGCTGAAGTCGCCGACGCGCAGCGTGCGCACCTGCTCGCCGTACTTCTCCCCGAACAGCGCCACGAAGCCCTGCGCGCGCGCGGCGGCGAGCGGCTGCACGACCGCCAGCGCCTCGTTCGCCTGCAGGATCTGCGCGTTCACCAGTTCTTCGACGCGCGCGAGTTGCTCGGCGGTCGGCTTCTCGGGCTGCGTGTAGTCGAAGCGCAGCCGCTCGGGAGCGACCTCGGAGCCGGCCTGGCTGACGTGGTCGCCGAGGACCTGCTTCAGGGCCGCGTGCAGGAGGTGCGTCGCGGTGTGGTTGCGTTCGGTCGCGGATCGGGCCGATTCGTCGACCGCCAGCTTCGCGGCGGCGCCGACGGCGAGATGGCCCTCCGTGATCGTGGCGTGGTGGAGGTGGAAGCCATCGAGCGCGGTCGTGTTCGCGATCGCCGCCGTGCCTGCCGGCGTGCGCAGGGCACCGCGGTCTCCGACCTGGCCGCCGCCTTGCGCGTAGAACGGCGTGCGGTCGGTGACCAGCAGCACCTTCTGCCCGGCGCTCGCTTGCGGCAGCAGGACGTCGCCGTCGCCGACGATGCCGATGAGGCGGCCCTCGGTGCTGCGTTCGTCGTAGCCGGTGAACGTGGTCGGGGCGCACTTCGCCTCGCGCAGCTTGACCGCGACGCTGGCCGTGAACACCGCGTCCGCCGTCGCCATGCTCGCGCGCGCCCGCGTCCGCTGCGCTTCCATTGCGCGCTCGAACCCGCCTTCGTCGAGCCGGTGCCCACGCTCTTCCATCACCTTCTGCGTGATGTCGATCGGGAAGCCGTAGGTGTCGTGCAGGGTGAACGCGAAGTCGCCGCTGCCGTCGGTGGCGCGGCCCGCCGCCGGGTGCTTGGTGGCGGCCAGGAACTCGTCGAGCCGTTGCATGCCCTGGCGGTAGACGGTCAGGAAGTTCTCTTCCTCGGCTCGGATCACCGCGCGGCATTGGCCGGCGTTCTCGCGAACCTCGGGGTACTGCTCCCCCATCAGGCGGCCGACGACATCGACCAGCTCGAACAGGAATGGCCGGTGCAGTCCGAGTTCGTAGCCGTCGCGCGCCGCGCGGCGCAGGATCTTGCGCACGACGTAGCCGCGGCCTTCGTTGCTCGGCAGAGCCCCGTCGGCGATGCAGAACGTGATCGCGCGCACATGGTCGGCGATGCGGCGCATGCGGATGTCGCGCTTGCCATCGCTGCCGTAGGCGACGCCGGTGATCGTCGCGAGGTGGTCGAGATACGGCCGGAACAGCTCGGTCTCGAAGTTGTTCTTGGCCCCCTGCAGCACCGCGGCGATGCGCTCGAGCCCGAGGCCGACGTCGATGTTCTTCTGCGGCAGCGGCTTCAGCGTGCCGTCCTCCTGCCGATCGAACTGCGTGAACACGCAGTTGCCGACCTCGGTGAAGCGGTCGTCCGGCAGCGACTCGAGTCCCTGCTTGGCCGGCAGCGGCTGCCCCGGCTTGCTGTCGAAGTAGATCTCGCTGCAAGGCCCGCACGGGCCGTTGGGGCCCTTGCTCGGCGCCTCCGCCGGCCAGAAGTTCTCCTTCTCGCCGAAGCGGAACACCCGCTCCGGCTTCAGGCCGACGTGCTGCGTCCAGATCGCGAAGGCCTCGTCATCGTCGCGATAGATGGTGACGACCATCTGGTCCGCGGGGATCCCGCAGACGTCCTTGAAGAAGGACCAGATCCACGCGATGCACTCCTTCTTGAAGTAGTCGCCGAAGGA
>DDSQ01000125.1 GCA_002343845.1 Planctomycetes bacterium UBA2386
TTCTGCTCGTGGTCGGCGTGCAGGATCAGCAGCAGATCGAGCGCCCGCGCGGTGATCGGGTTCACCGTGTAGTCCTCGCACGGATTGCCGAACATCATGCGCAGGATGTTGCCCGCGTACGACAGGTCGTTGCGCGGATACATGAACGGCTGGCCGATGCTGTGCTTGTACGAGTACGCGGCGATCGTCGGCATCTTCGCGAGCAGTCGGATCGCGTCGATCCAGTTCTGCTCGCGCGTGGACGGCCCGTCGTGCCGGTAGAACGTCGACAAGGCACCGACGGCGGCGGCGCACACGGCCATGGGATGCCCGACCTTCGGAAGGCTCTGGAACATCGCCTTCAGGTCTTCGTGCAGCATCGTGTGGTAGGTCACGTCGCGCGAGAACTGCGCGAACTGCCCCGCACTCGGCAGCTGCTGATGCAGCAGGAGCCACATCACTTCGACGAAACTGCTGCGCTGCGCCAGCTCTTCGATCGAGTAACCGGCGTAGCGCAGGATGCCCTGCTCGCCGTCGAGGAACGTGATCTTCGACAAACACGAAGCGGTGTTGCCGAGACCAGGGTCGTAGGTCACCGCGCCCGACTTCGCCCGCAACTGGCGGATGTCGATGGCGACTTCGCCTTCGCTGCCCGTCATCACGGGCAGCTCGATCTCCTGGTCACCGAGAGTCAGCCTGGCGGTCTTCGGAACGGTCACGTGGGTCATCGCAGCAACAGCAGCCGGAACGGGGGGCGAAGTCAGGTCGACGAGACTAGACCCCGACCCGACCTCCCGCTCCTGAAAAACCGCAGCCGACGCGACGGCGGCGGCGCCTACAGGATCGTCACCTGGCAACTGTTGGTCAGGTTCATCACCCCGGACGGCGGCAGCCGCACCGCCTGGAAGTAGCAGTCCAGGCCGTGCAGCGCGCTGTTGTTCGGGACCACGAGCGTCCACGTCGCGCCACCGGCAGTCAGCGTGAAGCCGCCGGCCGAAATGGCCTGTGCCGGGTCGATGTGCGCGCGGCGGTTGAGGCCGACCTCGACGTTCGCCGTGGCGAAGGCCAAGAACAGCCCCGCCAGGGTGCCGGGGGCGCCGCCGATCGTGACCGACATCGCCTGGCCGAGTTGCAGGTCCGGCGTCGTGGTCGTCAACCCGTCGATCGCACCGATGGCCGTGAGCGCAGCCACGAGGTCCGTGCGCCGACCGATGACGTCGGGCGTGATCGGACCATGCGTGTGCAGCAGGGACAGCAACTGCGCATTGGTCAGCGGCTGACCGAGCTGCCGTTTGGCGGCGCCGAGGATCGACGCGACGACGCCGGCGACGAGCGGCGTCGACGCCGAGGTGCCCCCCGCGCCGTCGGTGTAGGACTGGCGGTTGTCGTTGTTCGGGTAGAAGAAGGAGTTGTAGCCGCACGCGGCGACGTTCTCCCCCCAGCTGTGCGCATCGAGGCGGGATCCCCAGTTCGAGTAGCTGGCCCGCACCAACGGCCCGCCCTCCGACGCACCGACGAGCACGGCACCACTGTCGCGGAACGTGCGGTTGAAGACGTTGAGGAACACCGGGTCGTCGAGACTGACGTTGCCGTTGCCGCCGGCAGCGACCACGTGGCGGCCCAGCGCCGTCGCCGTCAGCATCGCGTCGAACGTCGACGTGAAGTACTCGATCGGCACCCAGCCGTCGGGCCCGAGCACGGGACACGGCACGATCAGGACCGCGAGCAGGATGTCGCCCGGCACCGTGTTGGCGACCGCGAGCGCGATGCTGTTGTCGATGTTCCCGTGGAGCGTCAGGCCGATGAATCGCATCTCGGTCTCGTCGGCGATGCCGGTGAGTCCGTAGCCGTTGCGGTCGGCGCAGACCATCGAAGCGCCCGAGGTGCCGTGCTGCGCGTACTGCATGTCCAGCGGTGCCACCCCGCCGACGAAGTTCGCGGCGACGAGCTGCGACATGTCTTCGTGATCGAGGATCCAGCTCTGCTCGATCATCACCATGCGAAGGCCCTGGCCACGCGCGCCGAGGATGCCGGCGGTCGCTTTGGCCCCGTGGCCGAGCGGCGACGGCTGGTGCGAGCCCTGCAGGTGCGTCATCAGCGGCGTGGTCGGCGGAATGTCGCCCGGCACCGGCAGCGCGACGCCCGCACTGGCCGGCGACAGCTTCGGTTCGAAGTAGGCCTCACGCACCAACGGGTTGGCGCGCAACCGGCCAATCAGCTCGGCAGCCGCGGGCGCCGTCGGCGCGGTGACGCGGAACCAGAGTCCGAGGTGTCCCGGACGGTTGTGCGGCGGCAACACGGCACAGGCCTGGCGATGCCAGCGATCGAGTTCGTCCCACGGCACGGCCGTGACGAGCGGCGCCGTCTCGACGCCCTCGAGCAACGCGGCGACCGACGAGAGGTCCGTCGCCGTTCGTGAGTGCAGGGCGCCATCGCGCCATTCGGCACCGGATCCCTCGACGAGCTTCACGCACAGGCGCTCGGGGTGCGTGGTCGCCGGGTCGTTGTCGAGCCACTGCGCGGCAACAGGCGCCGCCAACCCGGCGACGACGAGCACGAACGACTGGAGGCAGCGCATTGCGGCCAGAGATCCTAGCACGTGCCGGACGCGGCGGCCTCTACCGGCGGCGGCACCGTGCCATCGTCACCACGCCGTGTTCGCTACGCCGTAGTCCCGCCAGGTCGCGAAGTCGAAGTGCCACCATTCGTGCTCGTAGACGGTGAAGCCGGCCGCTGCCATCGCGCCCCGCAGGCGCTCGCGCAACCAGCGCTGGCGCGACGTTCCGCCGGGGTAGTCCGGGTAGGCACGCGGCGTGAACTCGTCGAAGCCGCTCGGCATCGTCACCGGCTCGCCAGTCGCCCGATCGAACAGGGTCAGGTCGACCGCGCAGCCGCGGTTGTGGCGCGAGCCC
Organism: Planctomycetes bacterium UBA2386; assembly: GCA_002343845.1. Next base: position 2,892 of record DDSQ01000125.1, read on the forward strand.
CTGGCCGGATCGGCGACGAAGTGGCGCAGGTCGTCGGGCGTCGCGTCCCAGAACGCCTTGGTCACCGACCACGGCCGGTAGGCGTCGAAGATGCAGAGGCCGAAGCCCTCGGCGGCGAGGCGCTGGTGGACCGCGGCCACGGCCTCGGCCGCCGGTCGCTGCAGCATGGGCCGGGCGTGCGGCGGATAGACCGGGGCGCCGAGGAAGTTGTCGGCGGTCGCATAGACGAGGCGAACCTGCAGATCGGGCGCCAACTCGGCGAGGTCGACGAGATCCGCGCGCCGCGTCGCGCTGGCCAGATCCGCGGGCATCGGTGCCGCCGCCGCAGCAGCCAGCACGTCGACCAACGGACGCCGCGGCACGATCCGGAACCCCTGTGGCGACGGATCCGGCCGCCGCAGGAAGCGCGCACCGCCCACCACCGCGGCAACCACGCGGCCGTGGTCGTCGCGTTCGAACCGCAGCGCATCACCCGTGTACATACCGGGCGGGAACGTGTAGTGGTCGGGCCCGACGCGATCCGGCAGGTCGCGCACGACCCACTCGATCAACACCGCGAGCCGACCGCGGTCCTCGTAGACGACCAGCACGTTGTGGTCGTGGCCGTACTCGCCGAGCAGCGGCACCAACTCGGCGGGTGGCGGCGGCGGCATCGCATCGTCGCGCACGTACTCCTCCGTTTCGTCGCGCAGGTTGCCGTTCGGCAGGAACGTCAACCGGCGCCCGCCCATCGACAGCGGATCGTCGCTGACCAGCGACCCGTCCTTGGCGAGCCGCAGGCGCGTGCGCACGCCGATGTTCGGGTCGTAGATCAGTTCGCCGTCGCGCTCGTAGAGCTCGACCCAGTTCTCGCCGCACCGCCAGTGCCCGGCCAGTTCGCGCGCGCGCGCGACACCGAGCGGAAGCGGATACTCGGCCGGCGCCAACGCCTCGCCGCGACGCGCGGCGAGCGCTGCGCGCAACGCCCGATCGGCGATCGCCTCGGCGACTTCGTTGGCGAAGTCCTTGCAGACCACGACGGCGACGGCGAGCCGCTCTGTTGGGATCGCGCGCAGCTCCGAGGCGAAGCCGTAGACCGCGCCGCCATGGCCGACGGTGCGGCGGCCATCGAGTTCGCCGACGAAGAACCCGAGCCCGCAACCGCGGGTCCGGTCGTCCGGCAACTTCCACATCGCCGCCAGCGCGTCCGGCGACAGCACGCGCGGTGCCGCCGCCGGGAACCAACTGTGCGCGAACGCGAGCAGGTCGCCGACGGTGCTGCGGAGGTTCGCAGCGGGCCCGTAGCCGAACGCGAACTCCGGCGTCGGGATCGACCGGCCGTCGTAGGTCCACATCACGCCGTGCGCCTGCCGCGCAAGCAGGTCCGGGCGCGCGGCGAAATCACTGTCGACGAGTCCGAGCGGCGTCAGCACCAGTTCGCGCACCGCGTCCTCGAACGGCTTGCCGGTGACGCGCGCGACCACCGCCCCCACGACGCCGATCCCCGGATTGCTGTACTTGAAGCGGCTTCCGGGCGCGTGCACGAGTGCGGTCGCACCGAGACTCGCCACCGTCGCGTCGAGGTCGGGTTCGGCCGGGTCGAAGTAGTGGCCGACCGGCGGTTCGCGCACGACGCCGGCGGTGTGGCCGAGCAGCATGCGCAGCGTGACCTCGCCGCCGAACGGGTTGCCGGGCGTGAACTCCGGCAGGTAGTTGCGCACGGGCGCGTCGAGGTCCAGTTCGCCGCGCTCGGCCAGCACCATCGCGGCCGTGGCCGTGTAGAGCTTGCTGATCGACGCGACGCGGAAGGTCGCGTCCGGGCGCATCGCCGTCGCCGGGCCGCGCCAGGCGCCAAACCCCCGACTCCACGTCACGGCGTCGCCGTCCAACACGGCGACGGCCGCCCCCGGGATGCCCTGTTCGCGCAGTTGACGCTCGACGAACGCGGCAAGGTCGGCGGCATGCGGCGGCGCGGTCCCGACCCGCTCGGGTGCCGGCCCCACGCACGCGACCACGATCGCCGCGGCGAACAGGCCCAGGACGAGCTTCATGGGCGCGGCAGTGTGCCGGCCGCCACGCCGCCGTCAAAGCCCGTTGGCGTGGCGGCGTACACGTCGGGGCGAGGATCCCACGGGCCGTTGCAAGAATGCTGTCGCGAAGACGTGGGACTTGCGCGCGGCTTGGCGTTGCCTTCACGTCCCCTTGGCGGCTTTGCCCACCGCCACTTCCCGCGAGACGTCCCATGCTGCGGTCCGCCCTGTTCGCCCTGGCCACCACCCTCTCCACCGCGGTGGCCCAGCTCCCCGACCTGTACGACATGAACACGGTCCGGGACGTGTACCTGACCTTCAGCCAAGGCAACTGGTGGTCGCAGCTGACGACCAACTACGGGCCCGAGATCAACATCGCGGCGACGATGACGATCGACGGCGTCGCTTACGCGAACTGCGGCGTGCGCTTCCGCGGCAACACCAGCTACACGCAGCTGCCGCAGTCGCCGAACCAGGGCTGGGAGAAGAAGAGCTTCAACGTCGAGACCGACTGGATGGTCGCCGGCCAGGACGTCTACGGCGTCAGCCACTTCAACTTCAACAACGGCTTCCACGACCCGCTCTTCATCCGCGAACCGCTGACGTACTACATCATGCGGCGGCACGGCGTGGCGCCGAAGGCGAACTGGATCCGGCTGCACCTCAACGGCACCTACTGGGGCGTCTACATCAACGTCGAGCAGCCGAACAAGGACATGATGAAGCAGTGGTTCCGCTCCAACGACGGCAACCGCTACCGCTGCTTCCCGACCTCGGGCGGCTTCAGCAACGGCCGCTGCTGCTACACGGTGCTGAGCCCGGCCCTCGCCTCCACCTACCTGTCCGCGTACCAGGCCAAGCAGGGCGACGGCACCGACCTGATGGCGATGTGCACGACACTCGGCGCGATGACGACTTCGATGCCGCAGACGACGTTGACCAACGTGTTCAACGTCGACTCCTTCTACCGCTACGCCGCGGTGATGGTCGCCTGCCAGAACACCGACAGCTACTTGTCGAGCGGCAAGGACCACTACCTCTACATCGACGAAGTGCACGGCGACGGCAGCACATTCCCGTTCGACCTCAATGAGGCGTTTCCCGGCACGAGCACGACGCTGGCCAGCAACAGCAGCTTCACCACCAGCATCTACCGCCCGGGCTTCTCGAAGACCCTGATCTTCGCCGACTGGACCAACCGGTACAAGGCGCACGTTCGAGCGGTGATCGAACAGTCGCTCAATCCGACGCATCTGAATGCCCTGATCACGCAGTGGCACACGATGCTGGCGCCGCACGTGGCTGCCGACTCGAAGAAGATCTACTCGACGACGCTCTTCAACAACAACCTGAACAACCAGGTCAGCCTTGGCGGCGTCGGCGGCAACACGATGTCCGGCTTGCTGCCGTTCATCCAGGCGCGCCATACGTTCCTGACCAACGAGGCCTACACCAACGCGACGCGCCCGACCCTCGCCAACCTGGCGCACAGCCCGGCGTCACCCGCCCCCAACCAGGCGATCCAGTTCACCGTGAACGCGACGGGCGCGACCACGGTCAACCTGTACTGGCGGCGACTCGGGGCGTTCCTGAAGGAGCCGATGTTCGACGACGGCTTGCACGGCGACGGCGGGCCGGGCGACGGCGTCTTCGGCGTGTCGATCGCCGGCCAGACTGCCGGCTCGCTCGTCGACTACTACGTCGAGGGCATCGCCGCGGCCGGCGGCGCGCGGTACCTGCCCTACACCGCCGAGTGCGAGCGCTACTGCCCGAAGGTGCAGATCGGGTGGCCGATGGCGCCCTCGGTCGTCAAGATCAACGAGATCCTGGCGCAGAACATCAACGGCGCGGTCGACGAGAACCTGCAGCACGAGGACTGGATCGAGCTCGTGAACACGACCAACGCGCAAGTCGACATCAGCGGCATGTGGCTGTCGGACAGCGTCGTCGTGCAGAAGTACCAATTCCCGGCCGGCACCACGATCGCCGCCAACGGCGTGATCCGCATCTGGGCCGACGAGGACGGCACGCAGGGTCCGCTGCACGCGAACTTCAAGCTGTCGACGGCCGGCGAACTGGTCGCGCTGTGGGACGCCACCGGCACGATCCTGCACGAGGTCGTCGAGTTCGGGCCGCAGAGTCCCGACGTGTCGCACGGCCGCCTCGTCGACGGGGTCGACCCGTGGGTCACGTTCCCGTCACCGACCCATCTGGCGCGCAACGAACCCACGAGCTGCGGCCAACGCACCTACGGTGCGGTGACCCCGAGCGTGCACGGCATGGGGATGACGGTGACCGGCACGCTGCAGATCGGCACCGCGATCCAGTACGGCGCGACCGCGGGTCCGGCGAGCGGCGTCGGCCTCGGCGCCCTGGCGCTGGCCGGCGCACACTTCGACGTGGCGCCGTACGGCATCGGCAACGAGATCCTCCTGGTCGATCTGGCGACGCTCGCCACGTTGGCTCTCGCGTTCGACGGCACCGGCGCCGCGAACTGGTCGCTGACCCTGCCGCCGAACCCGTCCCTGGTCGGCGCCCGCGTGTTCGCCCAGAACTTCGGCCTCGGCGCGAGCTGGGACAGTTCGCGCGCCGTCGAGGTGATGGTCTGCCCGTGAACGCGCCCGCGGCCGCGATGTACCGCAACCGGCACGAGTGCAAATTCGTGGTGCCGGAGGCGCAGGCGCAGCACGTGCTGCACCTGGTGCGGCCGTTCGTCGAGCCGGATCCGCACGCGCGGGCCCACGCCGATCACTCGTACACGATCGCCAGCCTCTACCTCGACGATCGCCACCGCTCGCTCTACCGCGAGACCGTCGAAGGCCAGCGCGAACGCTACAAGCTGCGCGTGCGTAGCTACGGCGACGGACCCGGCCAGCCGGTGTTCCTCGAGATCAAGCGCCGCCACGACCGCGTGGTGCGCAAGCTGCGCTGCGCGATCCCGCCGGAACTCCTGCCAACGGTACTGTCGGGGCGGGCCGTCGACCTGCCCGGCGCTTCACCGAACCGCCAGGCGGCGCTCGCCGAGTTCCAGCGCCTGGCCGGCCTGCGTCAGGCCGAGCCAGTCGCGGTCGTGCGCTACCAGCGGCAGGCCTACGTCGGGCTCGACGACACCGAAGTGCGCGTCACCGTCGACCGCCGTCTGTGTGCGCTCGCGACGCGCGAACCGGCCGTCACGATGTCCGGTCCGGGCTTCGTGACCGTGCCCGTGCACGGCGTCATCCTCGAACTCAAGTTCACCGACCGCTGCCCCGCTTGGATGGCAGCCACGATCCGCAACCTCGAACTGCACCGCCGGTCGTTCTCCAAGTACTGCACGTCCCTCGACGCGCTGGCCGACAACGGCGCAGCCGTCTCTTGACCCGATGCCCGACCTCCAACGCGTCTTCGCGGACCTGTCGCTGCAGATCCCGTCGCTGACGGTCGTCGCCTACCACCTGCTGCTCGCGTTCGTGCTCGCCAAGCCCCTGGCCTGGATCTACGCACGCACCCACCACGGCACCAGCTACTCGCGGTCGTTCGTGCAGTCGCTGGTGATGCTGCCGATGATCGTCGCGATCGTGATGCTGGCGATCGGCGACAGCATGGCGCGAGCGTTCGGCCTGTTCGGCGCGCTCGCGCTGATCCGGTTCCGCACGCCGATCAAGGACAGCCGCGACACGATCTTCCTGTTCCTGTCGGTCGCGATCGGCATCACGGTCGGTGTGCAGAACACGCCATTGGCCGTGTTCGGCACCGGCTTCACGCTGCTGGTCGCGCTCTACCTGTCGGGCGTTGGCTTCGGGCGCCGGCTCGACCACGACGGCGTGCTGCACTTCTCGATGCCGGCCCGCGGCGAACAGGACCCGGCCCTGCGCGAGCTGCTGCGCCACTACTGCCGCCACTTTGCCTTGGTCAGCCTGCGTGAGTCGCGCCACGACGGCGCGATGGACTTCGCCTACCAGCTGCGCCTGCACGAACCCGGCACCCATCAGGCCTTGGTCGCCGACCTGCGCGCGATTCCCGGCACCCTCGACGTCAACCTGTTCGTGCAGAACGAACACCAGGAACTCTGATGACCGCCACGCAACCGAGCCGTCCACGCCCGTCGTGGTGGCGTCGCCAACGCGGCCGCGCGGGCCGCAATCTGCCGGTCGTCGTCTGGGTCCTGGCGATCCTCGGCCTGCTGAAGCTCGGCGAGTTCACGCCGACGGCGCACGGCATGCCCGCGATCGTCGACAGCCGCGTCGCCACGCTATTGGCCCCCGTGGACGGCCGCGTCGCCGCGGTCGTCGCCCAGTTGCACCAGCTGGTCGAGGCCGACTCGATCGTCGCGCGCTTCGACGATCGCGACGTGCGCCTGCGCGTGCAGCAGGCGAACTTCGCGCTCGAACGGCTGCGCGCCGACATGGCGCACGCCAGTGCCGCGCTCGAGCGGGAAGCACGCGCGGCGGCCACCGCACATGGCCTCGACGCCGCGGTCGAGCACCGCCGGCTGGTCAGCGCCGTCGAGTCGGCGCAGCTCGCGACGCTCTCGACCCGCACCGATCTCGAGGAAGCGCGCATCCGCCTGCAGGGCGCGGCCGTCGAGACCGAGCGCCTCTCCTCGCTCGCCAAGCAGGCGATGATCGCCGAGCCCGAACTCGTGCGCGTGCGGACCGAACGCGACGCGCTGCAGAAGCGCATCGACGAGCTCTCGGCCCTGCACGCCGAACAGCAGGTCGTCGCGCGAACCGCGCGCGAGCGCCTCGAGGCGTTCGCGCCGGGCGCCGTCGACGTGCTGCCGGTCGACGCGGCCCTGGCACCGCTGCGCTGGCGGCTGAAGGAGCAGGAGGCCGCCATCGAACGCATCGCACTCGACGCCCTGGCCCTCGACGTGCGCGCGCCGATGCGTGGGCACGTCACCGCGATCCTGATGGGTGCCGGCGAATGGGCGCCGTCGGGCAGTGCGCTGCTGACGATCGTCGACCCGACGCCGCGTCGCATCCTCGCCTACGTACCCGACACGCTGCGCAGCCAGCTCGCGTCCGCCCGTTCGCTGCAGGTGCAGCGCGCCGACGCGACGCGGCTCGGCTCGGCGCCGATCCTCAGCATGTCGTCGACGGCAGTCCGTCTGCCCGAGCGGCTGTGGCGTGATCCCCAACGCGAGGAATGGGGCTACGAGATGGTGCTCGCGGCAATCGGCGTCGAACGGCCCGGCGAGCGCCTGCAACTGCACGCCGAGTTCTGACGCGGCCGCGCGGTTCCATGCGACGCATCCTCGCCACGGCCATGCTCGGCGCACTCGGCTCCTGCAGCGCGCTACGGCCCGTCACCGACGGCGTGATGCGCAGTGCGCAACCCGGCGAAGACCGCCTGGCGCGGACCATCGAGCACCACGGCCTGCGAACGATCGTCTGCCTGCGCGGCCCTGGAGAGGGCGCCGCCGAGTCGGCGCGGGCCGCGCTCGCGACCGGTGCCGAGTTCTGGATCATCCCGATGTCGGCGACCCGCCCACCCGATGCGTCGACGCTGCGCGCGCTGTGGCGCGTCGCGGCGGCGGCAGAACGGCCGTTGCTGCTGCACTGCCGGGCCGGCGTCGATCGCACCGGCCTCGCCAGCGCGCTCGTCGTGCTGCACGACACCGGCGACCTGGCCCGAGCGCGCGAGCAACTCGCGCTGCTGCCGCACGGCCATCTCGGTTGGTTTGGCACCGCCGCGATGGGCAACGTGCTCGACGCCTACGAGCCCTGGCAGCGCACGTTGGCCTTCCCCGACTGGATCGACCTGGTCTGGGCGCGGCAGGGCACTGCGACACGTTGAACGCCAGCGGCGCTGAGATCCGTCCGCGCCACCCGGCGAGGTAGACTCCGAGGATGTCGTCCCGCCTGCCGCTGTTGCTCGCCGCCGTCGTCCTGGCCTGCGCGGGCATCTGGTGGACGACGCGCGGCGAAGACTCGCCGGCCCCTCCAGCACCACATTCCTCGCAGACGCCGGTGACGGCGGCTCCCGCCCCGGCCAACCCGGCGGACGTTCGCGCGGCGCTGGCACCACCGCCCGCCGCCGGCACGACCGTCACCGACCCGCCGCGGCCCGCTCCGGTCCCGATGCCAGCGCCGCCCGACGCAGCCAACGTGCTCCTGCGGGTGCGCGATCTGACCACGCGGCTCGACGTGCCGGCGTTCCGCTGGCAGTTCCAGACGTCGCTGGGCGTGCAGCGCGGCGAAGCCAGCGCCGGGCGCGCCGAACTGCGCCTGCCGGAAACGGCGTCCGGCACGCTGCTGGTCGAAGCCCCGAACCTCGCGCCGTTGCAACGTCCGCTCGTCGTGCCGGACAGCGCCTCGCCGCCGCTGCAGCTCGACCTGTTCCTCGGCCCCGCGGTGCCGGCCGCCGGCATCACGCTGCACGTGCGCACGCTGGCCGGCGAAGCCGTGCCGACGATCCGCGTCGATGCCTGGGAACTGCAGCCGACGACCGATCGCGAGCGCTGGCATCTCGGCCAGCCGCTGTGGTCGCGCCGCACCGGCGGCCTCGACGGCCGCTACGTGCTGCCGACCTTGCCCGCGGGCGAGTACGGGATCCGGGTGGTGGCGACCGACCTCGCCGGCGAGTCGCTGCCGCTGCTGCCCTGGCGCAGCACGTTCCAGCTGACGGGCGACAACGGCTTCGTCGAGGACGTGCCGCTCGAAGCGGGTGCTCTGCTCGTGCTCGACCTCGTCGATGCCGCGGGGCAGGTGTTCGATCCGTCGCAGCACGGGTCGACGACGCTCTCCTTGCGTTTGCCCGGGGGCCCCGAGCTGTCGCGCAAGTGGGTCGTGCGCAGTGGCGGCGCGGCCGCCGCGGCGATCGACGCCGTCGCGGGGGTTGGCCGCGTCGAACTCGCAGACGCTCTGCCTGCCGGTCAGTACGAACTGACGGTGAAGGTCGGCGGCGCCGTGCGCGCGCTCGAAGGCCTGTTCCTGCGCGCTGGCATGCAGAACGTGCAGCGCGTCGTCGTCCGCTGACGAGAGCGCTACGACCGCTTCGCGACCTGCACGGCGACGTCGGCGATCGGCACCGTCACCTGGGCGCCACTCTGCAGATGCTTGAGCGCGACCGTGCCAGCCGCGAGTTCGGCCGGACCGAGGACCGCCGCGAACGGCGCGCCGATCTTGTCGGCGTACGCGAGTTGCTTGCCGAGCGGCTTGTCGTCGGCGAACACTTCGACGCGCAGACCTTGCGCGCGCAGCGCCGTGGCGACCTTGATCGCTTGCTGCGCCGACGCCGTGTCCATGCGGCAGAGCAACACCTGCGGTCCGACGCCGAGCGGCGGGAACATGCCGCGCTCCTCCATCACCAGCAGCACCCGTTCGAGGCCGAGCGAGAAGCCGACCGCGGCGATCGGCTGCTTCTGGAACATGCCGATCAGGTTGTCGTAGCGGCCGCCGCCGCCCATCGAACCGGCGAGTCCGGCGACGCTGATCTCGAAGATCGGCCCGGTGTAGTAGCTGAGCCCGCGCGCCAGTGACGGATCGAACTGCAGGTGCGGGCCGGCTGGGCCGTCGGCAGCAGCCCCGAGCAGAGCCAGCAGTTCGCGCGCCCCGCGGCTGCCGTCCCCGTCGCCCGCAGCCGTAGTGCGCAGCATGTCCGGCTGCCGGGCCGCGTCGAGCGTGGCGAGCAGCGCGTCGACCTTCGCCGGTTCGACGCCCTTCGCCGCGAGTTCGCTGCGGACGCCATCGACGCCGACCTTGTCGAGCTTGTCGATCACCACCAGTGCCAGGCCTTCCTGCTCGGGCGCGATGCCCGCGGTCGCGACCAGCGACCGCAGCAACTCGCGGTGGTTCAGCAGGATCTTGAAGTCCGTGAAGCCGAGTTCGCGCAACACCATCGCCACCGCTCCGCACACCTCGGCGTCGGCGACGACGCTCGTCGTCCCGGTGATGTCGACGTCGCACTGCCAGAACTCGCGGAAGCGGCCCTTCGCCGGCCGATCCGCGCGCCAGACCGGCTGGATCTGGTAGCGCTTGTAGTAGGCCGGCAGGTCGCGGTAGTTGGCCACGACTCGCGCCAGCGGCACCGTCAGGTCGTAGCGCAGACCTTCGTCGGCGAGGTCGAGCTCCCCGGGCGTGCCGGCGGCGAGCGCACGCTGCAGCCGCTCGCGCCGGTGCAGGATGCGGTAGAGCAACTGGTCGCCCTCGGGCCCGTACTTGCCGAGCAGCGTGCTCAGGTTCTCGATCGTCGGCGTCTCGAGCGGCACGAACCCGAACGACTCGTAGACGCGCTGCACCACCCCGAGCACGTGACGGCGGCGCGCCACGTCGCTGGCCAGGAAGTCGCGCATGCCGCTCGGCGGCTTGGTCGAGATCTCGCTCATCGACGCGCCATCATGCAAGCAGCGCGGTCCGCGGCGCCAGCCTGGGCTGCTCCGGCTTCAGCCGCCGCCGTTGCCGCCGCCGCCGTTCCCACCATCACCACCGTTGCCGCCGCGCCCGAAGCCGCCGCCGAAGCGCGACAGCCCGGCCCGGGCGGACGTCTCGCCGAGCACCTTCTCGAGGAACTTGTCGAACGGATCGCCGCTGCCGCCGCGCACCACGCCGACCGCCTCGGTCAGCCAGGCCTTGGTCTCGGGATCCTCTTCCCGCGCCGCCGCTTCTTCGAGCTTGTGGGCGAAGTCGGCTTCGCGCCGCGAGGCCAGCGCGAACGCGGTCGTCGCGCGCACCTTCGCCGAGCCGTCGCGCAGCGCCGTGGTCAGTCCTTCGTGCACCTTCGCCTTGTCGTCGCACAGGGCCAGCGCCAGCACCGCATGCGCCCGCACCGTGGCACTCGGTTCCTTCTGGAGCACCTTCTCGATCTGCGCGAGCACGTCCTTGTTGCCCGGCGCACTGCTCGCCATGGCCCGCAGCAGCCGGCCGCGCACCGCTTCGTCCTTCTCGAGCTTGTACTGCCGACTCAATGCCGGGTAGGCCTTGGGCTCGGCCATGCTCTCGAGCGCGCCGGCGGTCGCGAGCCGCACCTCGGCCTCACGCTCGGTCAGGTAGGTGACGAGCAGCGTGTGGTAGGCCTTCGGCGACACCACGCCCATCGTCTCGATCGCCGGCAGCCGCTGCGGACCGCTGAGACCGCTCAGGGTCGATTCGACGTAGTCCATCGCTTCCTTGTCGTCACTGCGCAGCAGCAGTTCGACCTGCTGCAGGTTGCGCAACGCCGCGCCCATCGACTTGCGCACGGTCTTCAGCGCTTCCTGCACCTGCGCCTTGGTCGGCGGCTTCTGGTTCTCGCCGCGCTCGACCGCGCCGAAACCCAACCGCTGCGGCGCCCGCGCGGACGGACTCAGCTGCCACGCGAACTTCGCGTCGAGCTTCCGGATCGCGTCGACCCACACCCACTCGAGTTCCCCCTTGGTGATGCGGTACGGCACCGAACTGATCACGGTGCCGTCGGGGTGCACGAACACATGCTGCGGCGCGATCACGTCCTCGCCGGGGCCGATCTTCAGCACCTGCAAGCGCGCCTGCACTTCGGCCGACTGCTGTTGGTTGGGCGTGACTCCGGCGACCCGGGCTTCCGTCGCCTGGGAGCAGAACAGGTTGATCGTTGCCTGCGAGAGCTTGCCGAGGGTGGCGTCCTTGTAGTGGTCGGCCACCATCTCGTCGTTGGCGCGTTCGCCCGCCATGTTGAAGGCGAGGAACAGCACCCTGTTCTCGGCCTTCGCTGCGGCGACCGCCTGGTCGTAGGAGGGCGTCCAGCGGATCTGGGCCACGGCGACCATCGGCAGGCAGGCGATGGCGAGAGCCACGAGCGGGGTTCGGTTCAGCATCGTCGGGGGGTGGACTGGCCGGGCGGCCGGTGCCCTTCGCCGCTGCGAGGCTGCCGGGGACGGCGCCCCGCAATGGCCGCCTCAACGGGGCGTAGAAAGTGTGGTCCAGGGCTCGTTGGGATCGCGAACACCGGCGGCGCGCGGCTGCAGGTAGTCCGCCCACCGCCGCGACAGTCGCAGGTCGCCCGCGACGAGCCCGGCGAGGCCGGGGTGCTGCGCCAGCACCTGCGACAGCACGTTCGCCTTGGTCGCGACCGGCACGCGGGGCAGCGGGCTGTCGACCGGACGGTCGTACGCGAACACGACGCCAGCACCGTCGGCGCGCGCCAGCTTGACGCGCACCTCGGGGTAGGCCGGTCCACGCAGCCAACGCTCGCCGAGGTTCGTCGCATCGATCTCGAGCAGCGCCGGGCAGTCCTTCACCAACGGCGCGAACTGTTCGCGCCACTCGCGAGCGATGCCGATGCCCGCCAGCACGCGCGGCTCAGCGCATCGTTCGCCGGGACGGACCGCCATCGTGCCAGCCCCCCCTTCGCGGTGCAGGAACAGCACCGGCAGCGAGGTCTCGACCCAGGGCAGCTGCATCGCCTCGCCGTCGACGAGGCACAGGCCCTGCCCCGCGGCGTCGCGCACCGCCAACAGCGGCCGTCGCAGGTCGAGCTGCAGGCGCAGGCGATCGGGGTACGCACGTTGGATCGACACGTCGCGCACCCATGGCACGCCGAGCAACGACTGCCGCAGCACGCGCTGGGCGGCGTCGTCGAGGATCGGCACCGTGGCGTCGAGATACGGCTGCAGCGCCGCCGACACCGCGAGCAGCAGCCCTCGGTCCATCCAGTCCGGCGCAGTGACGAAGCCGACGCGGTCGAGTTCGACCGGCGTGCTCTGTTCACTCGCCCGATCGACTCGGGCGGCGAGCACTTCGAGCGCACGAGGCCCGAACATCCACACCGTGAACACGAACGCCGACAGCACGGCGATGCGGGCGAGCCACGGTGCGGCGGCCGAGCCTCGTTCGCGGCGTTGCGAGCTGCGCACGGACACGGGCCGCGCGGCTCAGTTCAGGCGCGCGACGACGGGCTTCGCTTCGACCTTGCTGCGATCGCGCGAGCCGCTGACCGACTCGCAGTCGTCGGTGAAGATCTCGAGCGTGTCGAGCACGTTCTCGATCAGGTGGCGGTCCATCGTCACTTCGCGCGCGCCCTTGGCGGCCTCGAGCTCGTGCTCGAGCAGGCGCGACAGGATCTTGAGCTGCGACAGGTGACGACCGACGAACTTCGGGACGTTGATTTCGGACTTGGTTTCCATGGCTGGCTCCGGGAAATGCCGACGAGCCGGTTGACCTCCGACCCGCCGCTTGTTGCGGCCCGATGGCCGCGTGACCGTTGCGAAACGCTCCGCCGGACGGCGAAGCCCGGGCGAGCATAACGACGCCTCGAAGCGATGCCAGCGCGTGATTCGCGGGTTCCCCGACGCCTGACCGGGGCGCCGTCGTGTGGACAACGGCCCACAGAGCTGCCGCATCGCTCGTTTCCCATCCGGGAAGCCGTGTGCGATGCTGCGGTCGTGCACGAGCCTGCCGCCGAGCCCGCACCGATCCGGTTCAAGGGCTACACGCTGAATCCGTTCCAGGTCGAGGCGGCACGCGCGATCGAGACCGGCAAGAACGTGCTGCTCGCCGCCCCCACCGGTTCGGGCAAGACGCTCGTCGCCGAGTACGCGATCGAGCACGCAGTGCGCGCCGGTCGCCGCGCCATCTACACCAGCCCGATCAAGGCGCTCAGCAACCAGAAGTTCCGCGACTTCAAACAGGACGGCCTGCGGGTCGGGCTGATGACGGGCGACCTGACGCTCGACCCCGATGCCCCGCTCGTCATCATGACGACGGAGATCTTCCGCAACGCGGTGTTCGAGGATCCGCAGCGGTTCCGCGACACCGACTTCGCGATCTTCGACGAGGTGCACTTCGTCGATGACGTCGAGCGCGGCACTGTCTGGGAGGAGAGCCTGATCTTCGCGCCCGAGCACGTCCGCTTCGTCGGACTGTCGGCGACGATCGCCAACCTGCACGAGTTCGGCCGGTGGATCCGCGAGGTGCGCACCCAGGAGCTCGCGGTGATCGAGCACACGCGCCGCCCGGTGCCGCTGTCGCATCGTCTGTTCCACCAGGACGCCGGCGTGTTCCAGCTCGAGCAGCGCGCGCGGGCCGTGAGTTTCCATGAACGCGCCGTCGCGCGCGAAGGGCGGCACGGCGGGCGCGCCGGCCGGCGGGAACGCGAGCGCTCGCGGTGGGGCGACAAGCGCGAACGGGCGCAGGGCCGGCGCATCGCCTACGGGCCGCGGCCGTACGTGCTGCTGCTCGACGAACTGCAGCACCGGCAACTGCTGCCGCTGCTCTACTTCTGCTTCTCGCGCAAGGAGTGCGAGATCAAGGCCGAGCGCAGCATGGGCCGCCGGCTGCTCGACCGCGCCGACCGCGCCCGCGTCGAGGCGCTGTTCGCGGACATCTGCGCGCGCTTCGAACTGCAGCCCGATCAGGACCCAGGGCTGCGCGGCATCCTCGGGCGCGCGATCGCCGGCGTCGGCTTCCACCACGCCGGCATGCTGCCGATCCACAAGGAAGTGGTCGAGCGGCTGTTCACCTCGGGACTGCTGCGCATGCTGTTCACCACCGAGACGTTCGCGCTCGGCATCAACATGCCGGCGCGCACCGTGGTGTTCGACCTGCTGCGCAAGTTCGACGGCGTGCAGATGGACTACATGCGGGCCCGCGACTACCTGCAGATGGCGGGACGCGCAGGCCGCCAGGGTCTCGACAAGTCGGGCCTCGTGATCTCGATCCTCGAGGACGAGGACCTGACGGCCGCCCCGCTGTCGCGCTACCACTCGGGCAAGGTCGAGCCGATCACGTCGCGCTTCAACCTGTCGTACAGCACGATCCTCAACCTCTACGACCGGCTCGGCAGCAAGGGGCTGCTCGCCGCCTACGACCGCAGCTTCGCCGCCTTCCAGTCGCAGACCGGCACGCCGGCGACGCGCGCGAAGAAGAAGGCCGCCGCCCACGCGGCGTTGTCGTTGCGCATGCAGGTGCTGCGCGACGCCGGCTACCTCGACGACCAGGGGCTGCTGCCGCGCGGCAAGCTCGCGCAGCGCATCAACGGCTACGAGATCCAGGTGGCCGAGCTGCTGTTCGGCGGCGCGCTCGAGGGCATGGACCTGCACGCGCTGGCCGGCACGTTCACGGCGCTGATCCACGAGGACCGCCGGCGCGCTGACCCGCACGGCCATCGCCGGCCGCTCGGACCGGGCATGAAGGCGGTGACCGACGCGGTGCGGCGCTTCATCGCGATCGAGACGCTGCACGGCGTCAGCCAGCCGATCAAGGAACCCGACTGGGGCATCGCCGCGGCCATCGACTCGTGGAGCCGCGGCGGCAGCGTCGAAGACCTCGAACGGCTCGCCCACAGCGACGCCGGCGACGTCGTGCGCACGCTGCGCATGGCGATCCAGATGATGCGGCAGGTGCGCATCAGCGTCGGCGGCAAGACGCAGCTCGGCGCGCGGCTCGAAGAAGCGATCGTCGCGGTCAACCGCGACGTGGTCGACGCCAAGCGCCAGTTCGAGCTCGGCTGACGCCGCTCACACGAACGCCGAGATCGCCAGGTCGTCGCCGACGACTTCGTACTGCATGTCGTGCAGCCGCCACGCCTGGGCCATGAACGCGCGCCCCTCGCCCGCGACCGGTGTCGGCGCGAAGCGCCCGCCGATCACCTTCGGTGCTAGGAACGCGAGCACCTGGTCGACGGCGTCCCACGCGAACATCTCGGCGACGAGTCCGCCGCCGCCCTCGACCAGCACGCGCCGCAGGCCGCGGGCCCGCAGTTCGCGGAACGCCTGCGCCAGGTGCAGGCGCCGCGGCCCCTCGGCGGTGGCGACGTGGATCACGGTGACGCCGAGATCCGACAGATGCCCGCTGCGGCGCGGATCGACGTCCTCGCTGGCGAGCAGCCAGGTCGGCGCGCTGCGCGCGGTGCGCACCAGGTTGCTGTCGTCGTCGATCTCGCCGAGCGGGTCGACGACGATGCGCACCGGCTGCCGGCCTTCGACGTGACGCACCGTGAGTTCGGGGTCGTCGATCTGCGCGGTGCGGAAGCCCACCATCACGCCATCGCAGTGCGCCCGCAGCTCGTGCGTGCGCGTGCGCGCCGCCGGCCCGCTGATCCAGCGCGCCTCGCCCGTGGGGGCTGCAGTCTTGCCGTCGAGGGTCATCGCCCACTTGCAGAGCATCCACGGCCGGTCGAGCGACAGCGCGCGCCGGAACGGCGCCAGCAGCGGCTCACACTGCGAGGCCAGTACACCGTCGAGCACGTCGACGCCGGCCGCTTCGAGGGCACCAATGCCGTGCCGCCGATGGCGCGGATCGGGATCGATGGCGCCGATGACGACCCGCTTCACGCCCGCCGCGACGAGCGCCTGCGCACATGGGTCGGTGCGCTTGCCGTCCTTGCCCTTCGGCGTCGAACACGGTTCGAGCGTCACCACGGCGGTGTCGGGGCGCGCCCCGGCGGCGAGGGCCTGTTGCAACGCCATCGCTTCGGCGTGAGGGCCACCGAAGTGCGCATGCCACCCGCGCGCCACCACGACGCCGTCCTGCAGCAGGATGCAACCGACGCGCGGGTTCGGTTCGACCGCGCCGCGTCCGCGGGCCGCCAGCGCCAGCGCTTCCGCCATCAACGCCTCGTCGTTCACGACGCGTGGGCCTCGGTGCGATCCGCCCGGCCTTCCTGCGCCGCGTCGTGGGCCAGCAGTTCGCCGACGCACGAATGCGCCAGCGCCTCGGTGACGCGCACGGGCACGTACTGCCCGATCAGCTCGCGATCGGTCGCGGCGAAGTGCACGAGGCGATGGTGCGCGGTGCGGCCGCTCAGCCGGCCGGCGACCTTGCTGTCCCCCTCGACCAGCACCTCCACCGTGCTGCCGACGAGGGCCCGGTTCTTCGCCAGCGTCAGCACCTCCTGGGCGGCGAGCAGTTCGGCGTTGCGGCGCTCCTTCTCGGGCTCGGGCACGTCGTCGGCCAGTTCGGCGGCGACGGTGCCGGGCCGCGGCGAGTACTTGAACACGTAGCTCTGCGCGAAGGAGACCCGCTGCACGAATGCCACCGTGGCCGCGAAGTCCGCCGCGGTCTCGCCCGGATAGCCGACGATGAAGTCGCTGTGCAGTTCGACGTCGGGCGCCTTCTCGCGCAGGGCGTCGACGCGCGCCAGGTACCGCTCGATCGTGTAGCCACGCCGCATCGCCTTCAGCACCGCGTTGCTGCCGGACTGCGCCGGCAGGTGCAGGTAGCGCGCGATCTTCGGCAGCTCGGCGATCGCAGCGATCAGCTCGGTGCTCAGGAAGTTCGGGTGGCTGGTGATGAACGCCAGCCGCCGCAGCGCCGGGATCGCGTGCAGCGCCCGCAGCAGCGCCGCCAGCGTCGCGTTCTGGCCGGTGAGGTCACGGCCGTAGGCGTTCACCGTCTGGCCGAGCAACGTGATCTCGGTGACGCCGTCGTCGCACAGCCGCTGGCTCTCCTCGACGATGTCGGCGATCGGGCGGCTGACCTCGTCGCCGCGCGTCGTCGGCACGATGCAGTAGGTGCACGGCATGTTGCAGCCGCGCATCACCGACACGAAGGCCTGCGAACGGTGCGGCCGCACCCGCACGTCGCGGCGGATCAGGTCGCCCGAGACGCCGGCGTCGACCGCCAGCACGCCGGCCCCGGCGACCTCGTGCTTGGTGCGCACGATGCCGCGCTCGGCGGCGATCGCCGCGTTCTTGCCGCGCGCGGTCTCGACCGTCACGTCGATGTCGCCGAACGCCGACGGCCCGACCACGAGGTCGACGTGCGGCATGCGCGAGACGAGGTACCGCTTGTGCTCCTGCGCCATGCAGCCGAGCACGCCGACGACCAGGCCCGGTTCGGTGCGCTTGCGCAGGCGCAGCTTGCCGAGCTTGCTCCAGACCCGGTCCTCGGCGTGCTGGCGCACCGAGCAGGTGTTGAGCAGCACGACGTCGGCGTCGTTCTCGTTGGCCGCCGCCTCGTAGCCCCGTTGCCGCAGCCGGCTCTCGACCAGCTCGCTGTCGAGCTTGTTCATCTGGCAGCCGTAGCTGGTCAGGTGGTACTTCGGGGCGCGCATCGGGCGCGGGATCTTACGAACTGCGAACGACAAGCCCAGCCTGCACTCACCGCCGCGCGCACTCGCGCGTAGACACACCATGCCCCCGCTCTCCCGCCGTTCGTTCCTCGCCACCACGTCCGCCGTCGCTGCCGGTGCCATCGCGCTGCCGCGACCGCCTCACGCGAAGAAGAACATCCTGGTGCTCGGCGGCACCGGCTTCCTCGGCCCGGAGATCGTCAAGGCCGGACTCGCGCGTGGGCACTCGTTCACGCTGTTCAACCGCGGCCGCACCGCGCCGGGCATGTTCCCCGACGTCGAGCAGTTGCGCGGCCAGCGCCGCCGGCCACGCGCCGATCGGCCCGACGCGCCGCCGCAGGACCTGAAGGCGCTCGAGGGCCGCACGTGGGACGCAGTCGTCGACACCAGCGGCTACTTCACCGGCGAGGTCGAGGACGTCTGCAAGGTGCTCTCCGGCAACGTCGGGCAGTACGTCTACATCAGCTCGCTGAGCGTCTACTCGTCGCTCGAGGTCACCGCCGACCCGGTCGACGAACAGAGCCCGCTCGCCGCCTGCGCCGACAAGTACGTGCAGAACATGGGCAAGAACGGCGAGCACTACGGCGGACTCAAGCGCCACTGCGAGGACGCGGCGGCGGCGGCGTTCCCCGGCAAGGCGACCTTGGTGCGGCCGGGCTACATCGTCGGCCCACGCGACGACAGTGACCGCTTCACCTACTGGCCGGCACGGCTGCTGCGCGGCGGCGAGTGCCTGGCGCCGGGCGATCCCGACAACGACCTGCAGTTCGTCGACGTGCGCGACCTCGGCGCCTGGATCGTGACCCTGATCGAGAACGGCGCAGTCGGCCCGTTCAACGCGGTCGGCTTCGACGGCCGGATCTCGGTCGCCGAGTTCCTGCACACCGGCAAGGGCGTGCTCAACCACGGCTGCACGTTCACCTGGGTCGACGACGCCTTCCTCGAACAGAACGGCGTCACGCCGTGGATGGAGATGGGCTGCTGGACGCCGAAGGCGAAGAACGGCCACTGCAGCAATGCGCGCGCGATCGCCGCCGGGGCGACGTTCCGGCCGATCGCCGAGACGATCCGCGACACCGCGGCGTGGGTGAAGGACGGCCGCGGCGACCGCAAGTGGGAAGCCGGGATGACCGCGGAGCGCGAGCGGGAGTTGCTGGCGAAGTGGAAGCAGCGCTGACCCGCTCGGCGACCTCGATGCGACCGAGGCTCCGGCCAGCGCCGCCCGGCGGGCCGGCGATCGCCGCAAGGCTCGTTGGCGTCGACGACGCGGCGCGGAAACGGTGGACCGCAGCAACGCGAGCGGGCCAGTGCTGTCCCCCGACTCGCTGGCGCGCCAATCTCGCGCCATACTCCTCATGATGCACCTCCGTCTTCCGTCGCGTCCGCTTCCGCTCGTCGCCCTGGCCCTGCTGACCGCCCCCGCGGTCGCCCAGAACCTGAGTCTCGACCGGGTCGGCGGCGCGCTCGGCGCGGTCACGACGTTCCCGATCGTCGGCCAGCCGAACGAGCTCTACGCGCTGGTCTGGGACGTCCAGGAAGTGCCGACGTTCATCCCCCACCTGGGCATCACCCTCGACATCCCGGACAACAACGCCACGTTCTCCTACCAGACGCCGACCTGGACGGGCATCACCAGCGCCAGCGGGCTCGCGACTCCGCAGGTCACCATTCCGAACAACTCGAAGCTCGCCAGCTACGTGATCAGCCTGCAGGCGGTCGCCGGCAACGGCCCCTTCCGGGTCTCGAACCTGCTGCGGCTCACGGCCCAGGCCCCGCGGACCTTCGAGCCAGCACTCGAGCAGCCGCCGGTGCCGGTGATCGGCGGCGGCGCCGTCGCCCAACCGAACAACGAGCTGCTGTTCGTCGGCGGCTCGGGCCCCGTCGCGCAGCTGTACAAGTCGCGCACCGAGCAGTGGGAACTCGCCGGCTCGACGTTCGGAGTCGGCCTGCTGTCGCAGACCACGGGCCTCGCCGACGGCCGCGTGCTCTTCACCGGCGGCCTCGACCTCACGACCGGCCAGCCGTCCTCGGCAGCGGCGGTCTACGACCCGGTGACGCAGACGACGACGACGCTGACGATGGTGTCGCCGCGGGCCGGCCACGGCGCCAGCCTGCTGTCGAACGGCAAGGTGCTGATCAGCGGCGGCAGTTCGAGCGTCGACCTGACCAACCCGCTGTCGTTCTTCACCGGGCTGCTCGCCAGCACCGAGCTGTTCGATCCGGTGACCAACACGCTGGCGCCAGGCCCGAACATGCTCGAGCAGCGCGCCTTCCACACCTCGACGACGCTGACCACCGGACGCGTGCTGATCGCCGGCGGGCTCGCGGTGCTGCCGATCATCAACCTGCCGAACGTCTCGAACACTGCCTACCTCTACAACCCGGCCACCAACACCTTCGGCTTGCCGGCGCTCATGAACGGCGCACGGTTCCTGCACAGCGCGGCGCCGCTGAGCAACGGCCGGGTGCTGCTGGTCGGCGGTGTGAACCTCGACCTGACGCAGTTCCTGCAGACGGGCAACATCCAGGACCTGATCGTCAACACGCGAACGGACTGCCAGTTGTTCACGCCGGTCATCGGGGGCTTTGGCACCTTCGCGACCGTCAACGGCATGCAGGTCGGCCGCGCCGGTGCGGCGGTGGCGCCGCTGCCCAGCGGCGGCGCGCTGATCGCCGGCGGGTTCCGCATGACCATCGACGTGGCGACCTCGACGTTCGAGCTGGCCTCGACCGAGACCGCCGACGTGTTCGCGCAGAGCCCCAACTCGATCACGCCGACGGGTTCGATGCAGGAGGCGCGCCAGTTCCCGACCACGGTCAACCTGCCGGACGGCACCGTGATGGTCGTCGGCGGCGGCCCGAGCGTGGCCGAGATCTACCAGCGCTGAGACCGCTGCTGCGCCCTGCCGGCAGGTTCCGCGGCAGGGCGTGGTAACGTGGCACGCGGTGGACCCGCAACTCCCCGCGACGCCGGTACCGATGTTCCCGTTGCCGCGGGTGTTCCTGTTCCCGCACCAGGTCCTGCCGCTGCATGTGTTCGAGCCACGCTACCGGCGCATGGTCGAGTCGCTGCTCGACAGCGCAGGCCGCATGGTGATCGGCACGATCCCGACCGGAGCGCCGCCGGAGTTGCCGCACGCCCCGCCGCCGGTGCTCCCGGTGGCCGGGTTCGGCGAGATCGCGCGGCACCAGCGCCTGCCCGACGGCCGCTTCCACATCTGGGTGCTCGGACTCTGCCGCGTGCAGATCGAGGAGGTCGCCAGCGAGCAGCCGTTCCGCCTCGTGCAGTGCCGGCCGTTTCCCGAGGTCGCGGCGCCGGATGACGACGGACCCCAACTCGCCGACGACGTGCGCCACGCGATGACGGCGCTGCTGAAGGAGCCCCTGCCCCTGCCGCCGAACGCGCCGCTGGCGCTGCTGGTCGACCTGCTGTTGCAGGCGCTGCGCGTCCCGGCCGAGGTGGTCGCCGCCGTCTTCGCCGAGCCGGCGGTGGCGGCACGCGCCCGCACCGTCCTGCGGCTCGCGCGAAAGTCGCCCCCCGCTGCGTGAGCGGTCGCGCCGGGCCGCGGGCGACGACTTGCCAGGCGCGGGCAGGCGGCTAGCGTTGGTGCATGATCAAGCCGCGGTTGCGGGGCAACGAGCCGTCCCGGATCTACCTCGTCGGGGCGCACGCGACGGGCAAGACGACGCTCGCGCGCTGGGTGCGCGACCACTACGGCGTGCCGATGATCGCCGAGGTCGCGCGCGGCGTGCTCGCCGAGATGGAAGCGCGGCTCGAGACGCTGCGCACCGACATCGCCCTGGTCGATCGGTACCAGCGCGAAGTCTTCCGCCGCCAGATCGACGCCGAGAACGCCGTCGGCGGCCCGTTCGTCAGCGATCGCGCGTTCTGCAACCTCGCCTACGCGGCGCACCACAGCACGATCCTCGCCGACATCTTCCGCGACCGGCGGCTCGCCGAGTACATGCACTGGGTGCGCTCGGGCATCGTGTTCTTCCTGCGCCCGCACCGCGAGCTGGTGATCGGCGACGGCGTGCGCGCGGGCCTCGACTGGGAAGAGGTCGTCCGCATCGACGGCATGGTCAAGCTGCTGCTGGAGTTGTTCGACGTGCCGTACATCCCGGTCGAGTCGCTGTCGATGCAGGAACGCGTGCGGCTGGTGCAGCGCGTTCTCGACCTCGCCGGACTGCAGCCGATCGGCGCCGGTGACGCGGGNNCCGCCGCGACCGACGCGACTGCACCTCGCGCGAACTGACCGCCGGCGCCGGCACTCGGGCAGGGCAATCGCGAGCGGTCGGCGGTAACGTCCTCGCCATGCCCGCGCCCGCGCACCCCAAGAACGTCGCCCGCGAGATCGCGCAGTTCCTGCACTCGCGCACGTCGCTGCGGCCGCGCGTTGCGATGCTCCTCGGCAGCGGCCATGCGTCGATCGCCAACCAACTCAAGGAGAAGGTGGTCCTGCACGGCGACGACGTGCCGGGCTCCCCGCTGCGCTCGCCGCTGCTGGTGGGACTGCTCGAGGGCATTCCCGTCGCGGTCGCCGATGCCCCGTTCGCCGCGTTCGAAGGACTGACCGCGAGCGAACTGACGATGCCGGTGCGCGTGCTCAAGGCGCTCGGCTGCGAGTTGCTGATCGTCACGGCCGGCGCCGCGAGCCTCTGCCAGCAGATCGAGTCCGGCACGATCGCCATCGTCGAAGACCACCTGAACTTCAGCGCCATCCAGCCGCTGGCCGGCCCCCAGGACGAGACCGACGGCCCGCGTTTCCCCGACATGAACGAGCCGTACGCGCGCGAGTGGATGGACGTCGCGCGCGACGTCGCGCTGCGCGCCGGCATCGCCTGCGGCCCCGGCGTGTTCGCGGCGGTGCCCGGCCCGAGCATGCCGACGCGCGCCGAGTACCGCTTCCTGCGCCAGGCCGGCGCCGACCTGGTCGGCATGTCGTTGGTGCCCGAAGTGATCGCCGCGGTGCACGCCGGCTTCCAGGTGCTCGCGCTGGTCGGCGTGACCCAGCAGGTGCTGGCCGGCCGTTCCTCGCAAGCGTCGATCGAGGCGATGATCGACGCCGCCGATCTCGCCGCGCCACGCATGGCGACGCTGCTGGTCGGCATCGTCGCCGCGACCCGGAACCGCTGACCGTGGCCGCCCGCGACCCACGACCACCGCGGCTCGGGGTGCTGCTCAGCGGTTCGGGCCGCACGTTGCAGAACCTGCTCGACCGCGTCGGCGACGGTCGTCTGCGCGCGACGATCGCCGGCGTCGGCAGCGACCGCGCCGACGCGTTTGGCCTGCAACGCGCGTTGGAGCACGGTCTCGAAGCGCGCCACCTCAAGGAAGCGTCGGCGACGTGGTCCTGGCTCGCCGAACTCGACGTCGACCTGGTGGTTCTCGCCGGCTACCTGCGCCTGCTGCCGATCGTGCCGGAGTTCGCCGGCCGCGTACTCAACATCCACCCGGCCCTGCTGCCGAAGTTCGGCGGCAAGGGCATGCACGGCGACCGCGTGCACGCCGCCGTGCTCGCCGCCGGCGAGCGCGAATCGGGGTGCACGGTGCACCTGTGCAACGAACGCTACGACGAGGGCCGCATCCTGCTGCAGGCTCGCGTGCCGGTGCTGCCGAACGACACGCCGGCGGCGCTGGCTGCGCGCGTGTTCGCGGCGGAGTGCGAGGCCTATCCGGCGGCGATCGCGATGCACTGGCACTCGCTGCAGGGCTGAGGCCAGCGGGCTCAGTCGCGCCGCAGCAAGTCGTCCAGGGCGGTGAGCGCGCGCCCGAGCAGCATGCTGATCGCTGCCGGACTTCGCCCTCCCATCATCTCGCCGACCTGGTTCAGCGGCAGCTTGGCGAGCCGCGCCAAGGTGATGACTTCCCGATGGTCCGCGCCCAGCGCCGCGAACGCTGCCTCGATGCGGGCGACTTCCTCCGCCGAGATCAGCGCCGCACTCGGGCTCGGCGAACCGGGCCCGTTGAAGGCCGCAGCCAGTTCGAGGCCGAGACTGCCGCCCACCACGCGCTGCACGTCGCGCTTCTTGCGCCCGTAGTGGCGCGCCCGGTCGCTGACCTTGTGCGCCGCCGCGCGGAACAGCCAGGCACGGAACGCGGCGTCGTCGTCGAACCGTAGCCGGCTGGCGTCTTCGACCAGGCCTCGGCAGACCGACTGCACCACGTCGCGGCAGGACTCGTGGGCCCGCAGTGCGGCGCCAACGCGCTGCTCGACGAACGCCTCGAGAACCGGCAGGTTGGCGGCCAGTCGGCGTTGGAGTTCGTCGTTCTGCATGCGTCGCACGCCTCGCCGCGGCGGGTGCAGCGACGATACCATGCCCGACCGTGTCCACGAGCGACGCCAGCCCTTGCGCAGAGGACCCGCTTCCTGGCGACATCGAAGCCGCGGTCTACGGCGCGTGCTTCGGCGATGCTCCGACCGCTGGCATCGAGGCGTTGCAGCGCGAGCATCCAGGACGAGCGCTCGCGATCGCCTCGCTCGCCTTGAGAGTGCGACGCGCGAACGACCGGCTCGGCACGCTCCACGCGCAGGCGACAGCCGCGGAGCGAGAGCCGACGATCGCCGGCTACCGCCTCGAGCGACAGCTCGGCAGCGGCGGGTTCGGAGTCGTGTGGCTGGCGACGCAGATGGAGCCGGTCGTGCGCCGCGTGGCGCTCAAGGTCTTGCGAGCGGATGCCGCTGGCGCCGAAGTCCTCACGCGTTTCGCCGCCGAGCGTGCGGCACTCGCCGCGATGGACCACCCGGGCATCGCCAGGATCTACGACGCCGGACAGACCGCCGACGGGCAGCCGTTCTTCGCGATGGAGTACATCGCCGGGGAGCCGATCGTCGCCTGGTGTGACAAGAGGTCGTTGCCCGTGCCCGAGCGTCTGCGCGTGATGATCGACGTCTGCGCAGCCGTGCTGCATGCACACCAGCGAGGACTCGTCCATCGCGACCTGAAGCCCGGCAACCTGTTGGTCGTGGAAGACGGCGGGGTCGCGTATCCGAAGGTGATCGACTTCGGTCTCGCGAAGATCCTGTCTCCCGATCTGCTCGCCGGTCCCATCGCGACGACCATGGTGGGCAGGTTGCTCGGCACTCCGGAGTACATGGCTCCCGAGCAGGCCGCCGGCGGCGCCGTCGACACCCGAGCCGACGTCTACGCGCTGGGCGTCGTGCTGTTCGAGCTGCTGACCGGCGCCTTGCCATTCTCGCCGACGGAGCTGCGCTCCCGCGGCCTCGCCTCGGTCGTGCGCACGTTGCACGAGGTCGAAGCTCCGCGTGCATCGACCGTGGTGCACGACGCGGCGGCCGCCTCCCGTTCGACCGACAGCGGCCACCTCCGGCGCCGGCTGCGCGGCGACCTCGACGCCATCGTGCAGCGGTGCTTGCAGAAGGAACCCGATGCTCGCTACGCCAGCGTCGCCGAGCTGGCCAGCGACCTGCGCGCCCATCTCGCCCACGAAGCGATCTCGGCACGGCGCCTCGGCCTCGTCGACACGTTGCGTCGGCTGGCGCGGCGGAACCGCGCCATGTTCGTCGGCAGCGCCGTCGCCTTGCTGGCGTTGGTGTTCGGGGTCGTCGTCGCCACGTGGGGTCTCGTGCAGGCGACCGCATCCCGCGACGATGCCATCGCGGCCGCCGCGATGGCCGATGCCCGTAGCTACGCTGCCGCGTTGCACGCCGCCGCACGCGCTGGCGACGCGTGTCGCGGTGCCGAGATGCGCCAGGGCCTCGAACTCGCGCCGCCCGAACTGCGGCACCTCGAGTGGCAACTGCTGGCCGCGCAGACCGACGACGCCGTGCAGATCGTGCACACCGGCATCCCGGATGGTCGCGCGGTGTTCGCGCTCGGCACCGAAGTCGTGGTCGTGGCAGACCGCATGGTGCGCTGCTTCGACCTCGCGGCCGGCACCGATCGGCCCTGGCCCGGACCAGGCGGCGGCGCGCGTTTCGCCAGCGCAGGTGCTGCGGCCCCGGATCGCAGCTGCGCGTTCGTCGTGTTCGGCGACGGCAGCGTGCACCGCTGGGACGGCGTCGGCGACGCCCGCGTCGTGGCGCGCGTGGCCCGCGGCGAACCGGTGCTGGCGGTCGCGCGGACCGGCGCATGGTTCGTGGTCGGCGACGGCACCGACGTGGTCGGGCTGGCCGGCGATGACGGCGCCGAGCGCTTCCGCTTCCGCAGCAAGGCTCGTGCGCGCGCCGTCGCGATCGCCCCCGACGAACGCGCCGTCGCGGTAGCGTGGGAAGACGGGCGTGTCGAGCTGCACTCGGTCGCGTCGGGCGAGTTGCTGGCGTCGCTGCCGCACCCGGCCGTCGTGCGCCAGTTCGCCTTCCCGGAGCCAGGTCGCCTGATCACGACCGGGCACGACGAAGTGGTTCGCGCCTGGGACCTCGAGCGCGGCGTGCTCGTCGCCGAACGGGCGACCGACGCGCCCAACGTCTGCGCGCTCACCCTCATCGACGACTCCGTGATGGTGACCGGCGCCGGCGACGGCAGCATGCGCTGGTGGAACCCCACTACGCTGCGCGACCTCGGCCACGGCCGCGGCCACGAGGCGTACGTCTGCGGCGTCGACCATCTGCCCGACGGGCGGCTCGTCAGCTTCGCGTGGGACCGCACGTTGCGCATCTGGCCGAGCACTCCCCCGGCGCGCGCGCAGGCCTGGGCCGGCCTGTACGGCACGGGCGCGCGGCTGTGCGCCCACCCGACCGAGCCGCTGGTGTTCGCGGGCACGCTCGCGTGCGAAGTCGGCGCCTTCGAGGCGCCGGGCGGTGCGCTGCGTTGGCACAAGAAGCTCGACGACCACTACGTGCACGGTCTGGCGGTCACGCCCGACGGGCAGCGGTTGTTGGTCAGCACGTGGACCGGGCACCTGCACGTGCTGGCGACTGCGGACGGTGCGACGCTCGCGAAGATCGCCCTGAGCGGCCGGGAGCGGCTCGGCAACGTCGTGATCGACCCGTCGACGAACCTCGCGATGGTCGCCGAGAAGACGGCCGTTCACCGCCTGGCGCTCGACGATCTGCAGCCGCTGCCGCCGTGGCCGCTGACCGGGTTCGACAAGGCGCTGCTCATCGAACTCGCCATCGATGCACGGCGCGGACGGCTGATCGCGTGCCACCCCGAAGCGGCGGTGGCCGCGATCGACCTCGCCAGCGGCGCTCTGCGTTGGCGCCACGAGGGCCAGCGCGTCGCAATGGTCGCGTTCCCGCACGACGGCAGCGCGCTGTTCGCGGCCAGCCACGCCGGCCACGTGCTCGTGCTCGACCCGGAGACCGGGAGCGAACGCCGGCGGTTCGGTCGCGGCACCAGCGGCCCCGTTCGCAGCGTGCTCGTCACGCCCGACGGCCGCAGGGTGCTTGCCAACGACCAGCGGCTCCGCTTCTACGACGCGGTGCGAGGCGACGAACTGCTGGCCCTCGACGGCATCCGCTTCGTGCCCGGGCAGCCGCTGCTGCTGCCGTCCGCCGACCTGCTCGTCACCGCGGCCGGCTACTTCGCGGCCCCGGCCGAGATCCTCGCCTGGCCGCTGCACCCGTCGCGCACGTCGCTGCGATGAGGGGCGACGCGGTCAGAACGCGCCGCCGAGCTCCACGTCCAGGGCGTTGCTGAACACGAACTCCAGCGCGTTGTAGCCCGGCCGCATCACCGCAGCCTGCGAGAAGAGATGCACGCCGCGCAGCGAAGGGTTGTGGAAGGCAGTCGAGTAGTAGAAGGTGCCGTTGGAGCCCGTGGTGCCGCTGACCAGCACCATCGGGTCCGGGCGCAGCCAACAGCCCGGCGCGCCGTACTGGGTGAGGAAGACCGGCTGCCAGGTCGTCCCGAAGATCAAGGCCACCGGCACTCCCGGCAGGCCGTTCTCGATCCGATAGGTCAGCGCGTGGCCCACTTCGGGATAGCCATACAGCGCGTGGACCGGGACACCGCCAGCAGGGCCACACCCGACCCCGAGGCTCGTCACCGAACCCACTTCGTAGTTGCCCAGCCGCCACAGGTAGCCGCCTCCCTCCGAGCCGGAGTACGGATCGATGAGTCCCGCGGCGACACCGCGTTGCCACGTCAGCATGTACGCCTGCAGCGTGGCGTTCGCGATCTGCGTCGGGAACGCGAGCCAGAACGTGCGCCAGGTCGCGAGGTCGGTGGTCGCGGTGCACGGAATCCAGCTGCCGTTGTGCGTCATCCAGCAGCGGTAGCCTGCGCGCGTTCCCTGCTGCGCGAGCGGCACGACGGAGTCGTCGCGCGCTTCGACCACGAGCAAGTTCGTGTACCCGAGACAGGCGACGCGCCACCTGCCGAGCCACTGGTTGCTGCCGGCCGGCTGCGCGGGGAAGACGGGCTGCAGGAAGCCGTCCGTGCCGTTCATCGTCGTCGGCATGCGCGCGTAGTCGCCGTACGCCGTGGTCGGCGTGGTGCCCGCGTTGTCCCAATGGAAGCCGGCCAGGTGGTCACCATCCGCGACGCGCAGCCGGAACTTGCGACCGACGGTCGGACTGTCCATCTGCTCGTCCCAACGCATGTTCTTGTTGCTGCCTTTCCACCAGCACCACAGCTCCTCGCCGACGAAGTAGCCGTTGACGCGATGGGCAACACCCGCGGAATCGTAGAACGTGCCGACGCGACGGTCGGTCATCGTGATGCCGTGGAACTGCTGGAAGCCGGCAGTCATGGTCAGCGGCAAGTGGTAGATGTCGAGCGTTCCCGACCAACCATCGAAGCGGAGGTTGCGACGGCCGAGGAACTCGAGCTGCGGCCAGGGCGCAGGCTGGTTCACGGCAGTGATGTAGCCGGCCGTGATGCCCTGCCACGTGAGGTAGTCGTAGCCGATCCGCGTGTAGCCACCTGGACCCGCAGTCGGTCCCCAACTGTTCTTCACGATGAAGTGGTGGTCCGCCGGATTGCTGCTGCTGCGGTCGTAGCCGACGATCAGGGCCGAGTGCACGCCACCGGTGTTGTTGAAGTACGACGCGTGCCAGATCGAGCTCGAAGTGCCGGAAGGCGTGCTGAACTTGTGCACGTAGAAGTCCCAGACGACCTCGTAGCCAGCCTGCAGCACCGCCTCGATCGCTGCCGGCGAGCGTGACTGTGCGCTCGGCATCCAGACATGGCTGGCGATCGAGTAGTAGGAGGACTGTCGCAGCGCCGAGCGCGGCAGGTTTGCCGGATCGAGGTTCCAGGTGTTGACGTTCCGCTGCGAGTCCCAGTGCGAGTGATTCCACTCGTACGGAAGCACGATCGGGTCCGGGTCGTAGGGCAGCGCCGACTCGACCGGGACGCGCAGCCAGTTGTCGAGTTGGTGCAGCATGCCGACACCACTGCCGCCACCGAGTCCGACCAGTTGGTTCTCGGTGGTGTCCGCCGTGGGGATGTCGCTCCAGACACCGTGCAGCCAGTTCAGCTTGTCCATCCGGATCGTGAAGTCCTCGGACAGGTCGACGGGCGTCCCCTGGCGCTGGTACCGGGCCTCGAGGGCGGCAATCGCCGAGAACGCGATGCAGGTGTTGCGATTGCCCTGGTTCTTGATGGGCGTCTGCCACTGCGCGTGGGTGACCACGGTCTGCGACGGGGCGAGAGCGGCACCGAGCAGGACGCACACGGGAAGCAACGAGCAACGGTTGGTCATGGCAGGATCGGGGATCAGGGTTCGAGGACGAGAAGCGTCGTGCCGCCGCTCGTACAACGCCCTTGCCCCTCTTCCGTCGAACCGCCGTTGCCAGCGGTGCTTGCAACCGACGGCTCTCAGCGCCGACGCCGCCCGAACCACCGCCGCAGCCCTTCGTCGGCAACCGCCCCGAGCAGGATCACGCCGCCCACCACCGCGAACTCGAGCCGGTCGCTGTCGCCGAGCAGGCGGATCGTGTTCGGCAGCAGCGGCAGCAGCGCCACGCCGAGCACGATGCCCGGCACGCTGCCTTCGCCGCCGCGCAGCGCCACACCGCCGAGCACGGCCCCGGCGATCGCGTACAGTTCGTAGAAGTTGCCGAAGCTCGACGCCTGCGCCGAGTTCACGTCGAGCACGAACAGGCAGCCACCGAGCCCCGCCAGCAACGAGCAGACGACGTAGGCACTGGCCTCGATGCGCGCCGTCGGCACCCCGCACAGCCGCGCCGCCTCCTGGTTGCGACCGAGCGCGAACAGGTGCCGCCCCCAGACCGTGCGCGTCCACACCACCCAGGTCGTGATCGCCACGGCAGCGAGCACCAGCAGCGGCACGGGCAAGCCGAACTCGGCGGTGATCGGCAGCTTGCCGGTCGCGAGCCAGCGCAGACCGTCGGCGCTGTCGCCGAAGCCCATGGTCTCGTCGCCGGTGAAGCCGCGCATCGCGCCGCGGTAGAGCAACAGTCCGCACAGCGTCACGACGAACGGCTGCAGCCGCAGCCCGACGACCAGCACGCCGTGGAACGCACCGATCAGCGCACAGCCTGCGAGCACGGCCGGCACCGCCGCGAGCGGCGACCAGCCGAGATCGCGCAGCAACCACGGCAGCACGCAACCGGCGACGCAGACCACCGCCCCGATCGAGAGGTCGATGCCGCCCGTGACGATCACGAACGCCGCCGCGAAGCTCAGCACCCCGTAGAGCCCGAGCCGCTGCAGCAGGTTCTCGAGGTTGTAGGCCGACAGGAACGTGAAGCGCTGGGTCTCCGCGTCGTAGGAGCCCAGCGCGGTGACCACGGCGATCACGACCAGCAGCGCACCGATGCCAGCGATGCGCCTCACGGGACCTCCGCCGCGGTCGCCAGCATCATGATCGACTCTTCACTCATGCGGGCACGGTCGAGTTCGCCGGCGAGCCGGCCATGCGCGAGCACCAGCGTGCGGTCGGCGAGGGCGAGCACTTCCTCGAGATCGGAGCTGACGAAGAGCACCGCCAGGCCCGATGCCGCGAGCGCGTGCAGCCGCGCGTAGATCTCGGCCCGCGCGCCCACGTCGACGCCGCGCGTCGGCTCGTCGAGCAGCAGCACCTTGGGGGCCGCCGCGAGCCACTTGCCGAGCACGACCTTCTGCTGGTTGCCGCCCGACAGCGTGCCGGCGACCTGCTCCGGCGAACGCGCAGCGATCTGCAGGTCGCGCACGGTCGCGTCGGCGAGGGTTCGTTCGTAGCGACGGTCGAGCCAGCGTCCGCGCGTGCGCAGCGTCGGCAGCGACAGGTTCGCGGCGACGCTCATGCCCAGCAGCAGCCCCTGCTGCTGGCGATCCTCGGGCAGCAGGACGAGTCCGGCGGCAGCGGCAGCGGCCGGGCCGTGGCCGACAAGCGACCGACCGCCGACCTCGATCGTGCCCTCGAGCGCACGGTCGGCGCCGAACAAGGCCCGCAGCACTTCGGTGCGACCGGCACCGAGCAGGCCGGCGATGCCGACGACCTCACGTTCGCGCACGACGAAGTCGAGCGCGTGCCGGGGGAACGCCGCGGTGCGCAGGCCGCGCACGCGCAGGACCGGAGCACCCGCTTCGTGCGGGACCCTGGCGGCGGTCGCGAGCGAACGGCCCACCATCAGCCCGACCAGCGCCTCGTGCGAGACCCGTTCGCGCGGCAGCTCGCCGCTGTTGCGCCCGTCGCGCAAGCCAACGGCGCGGTCGGCGATCTCCCGCACCTCGCCGAGGCGATGCGAGATCCAGACGATGCCCGTGCCCTGCGCCCGCAGTTCGCGCACCAGCGCGAACAACCGCTGCGTCTCGACCGCGGTCAGGCTCGACGTCGGCTCGTCGAAGATCAGCACCCGCGCCTGCAGGCGCAGCGCGCGGGCGATCGCCAGCAGCTGGCGCTGCCCCGGGCTCGCCACGGCGACGCGCTGGTTCGGCGCGAGGTCGAGGCCGACGCGCTGCAGCCAGAGGCGCGCCTGCTCGGCCATCGCACCGTCGCGCAGCCACGGCCCACGCCGCAGTTCGCCGCCGAGGAACAGGGCGCCGGCGACGGTGAGGTTGTCGCACAGGCTCGGCTCCTGCGGGATCAGCGCGATGCCCGCGCGCTGCGCCGAACCGGGATCCGGCAGGTCCACCACCGCGCCGTCGAGCCGCACCTCGCCGCGGTCCGGCCGGTGCACGCCGGCGAGCACCTTCATCAGGGTGCTCTTGCCGGCCCCGTTCTCGCCGACCAGCGCCACCACCTCGCCGCGCTGCAGCGTGAAGTCGACGTCGGCCAGCGCCACGACGCCGCCGAACGCCTTGCCGATGCCGCGCGCGGCCAGCAGCGGTGCCGGGGCCGCAGTCACTTCTTGCCGGTCTTCTGCTTCAGGTCGTCCCAGAACTCGCGCACGTTGTCCTTGGTGATCTGGCGTGCCGGGATGTCGATGAAGCCGTCCTTCGGCAGCTGCGCGCGGCGCGCGGCTTCGTCGGGTGCTTCGAGCAACTTCGTCAGCAGCTCGATCGAGCGGCGACCGTACTCGTACGGGTTCTGCACCACCGTGCCGGCGATCGTGCCGTCGACGATGCCCTGCAGCGTGGCTTCGTTCTCGTCGAAGCCGACCACCGCGACCTTGCCGACGCGCCCCGCCGACTTCACCGCCTCGAGCAGGATCGGCGGTTCGTATTCGAACAGCCCGACCATGCCCGCGAGGTCGGGCCAGCGCGCCAGCGCGTCCTGGGCCGCGGCCTTGCACTTCTGGCGGTCGAACTGGTCGGTGAACGACGCGCGGATCTCGTACTTGGCGCCCTTCAACGGTCCGTCCTGCTTGTCGAAGCGCGACGGGTCGCGCGACCGATCGAGCAGCTCGTCGATCACGCCCTGGCGGCGCCGCCGCGCGTTGTCCTGGTCGAGGTTGCCGACCAGGATGACGATCGCCCCGCCCTCCGGCAGCGCCCGCTTCACCAACTGCCCGCACATCCGGCCGGCGTCGTAGTTGTCCATGCCGACGTAGCACAGCCGCTTGCTCTTCGGCGCGTCGCTGTCGTGCGTGATCAGCAGGGCGCGGCTGCCGACCTTGTCGAGCAGCGCGGTCATGTTCTCGGGGTCCTTCGGCGAAATCGCGATGCCCTGCACGCCCTTGCTCAGCAGGTCCTCGAGGATGCGCTTCTGCTCCTCGGCGGTGCCGTTCGGCGGCATGCGCACGACCGCGTCGACGCCGAACTGCGCCTTCGCCGCCTCGACGCCGAAGCTGCCGACGGTCCAGAACTCGGCGACGCAGTTGGTGACGAACGCCAGGCGCGGCTTCTTCGGCGCGTCCTGGGCGGCCATCCATCCGACCAGCAGCGCACCGGCGACGAGAGCACGAATCATGGTTCCTCCGGGTCAGCAGACGGTCATTCCACCGTTCACCGCGATGTCCTGGCCGGTGACGAACGCAGCGGCGTCGCCGGCGAGGAACGCGCAGACGCCGCCGATGTCGGCCGGCACACCCCAGCGTCGCATCGGGATCAGCGCCTTGTAGGCGTTCTTCTGCTCCTGCGGGTCGTTCTGGTGGCGCTCCACCGGGATCCAACCCGGCGAGACGATGTTGACCGTGATCTGCCACGGCGCGAGTTCCGTCGCCATGCTGCGGGTCCAACCCGCCTGCGCACCCTTGGCGGCCACGTACGGCGCGAAGTTCGGCACACCGCGCCGGAACACCTCGCTGCCGATGTTGATGATGCGGCCGAACCGCCGCTCCTTCATCGCCGGCAGCACCGAACGCGTCAGCAGGAACGGCGACTTCACGAAGAAGTCGAGCATCTGCTGGTGGAACGCCCAGTCGTAGAGTTCGAACGGCTTCTGCGGCTGGGCCGGCGTGGCGTTCACGACCAGGATGTCGATCGCGCCGAGCTTGTGCATCACCGCATGGCACATCTTGGCGACGTGCTTCTCGTTGGTTGCGTCGGCGCGCACCAACATGCCTTCGTAGCCCCGGTCGGTGAACTCGGCGAAGGTCGCCTCGGCGGCATCGGCGCCGTTCGCGAAGTTCAGCGCCACCTTGGCGCCCGCCTGACCCAGCGCCATCGCGATCGCCTTGCCGAGGCCCTTGCTGCTGCCGGTGACGAGCGCCGTGCGTCCGGCCAGTGTGAACGGCCGCGGCTCGACGTCGAGCGGCGGGACGGTGGCGGAGCGGGGCGCGGACTTGGACTTCTTCATGACGAGGACGCGCACCCTACCGGGTTGCCGGCGTTGCCGCGACCATCTACAACGCCCGGCCCACATGGCCGCTCGTCCATGGATGCCGTGGGTCGCCGCTGCGCTGCTCAGTGCCGCGGCCGGCGCGCAAATTCCGCCAGCAGTCGCCGACGACGAGTTCACGGCCCGGCAACGTTCGCATTGGGCCTGGCACGCCCTGCGCGACGACGCGCCGCCGCCGGGCGCACCGAACCCGGTCGACGCCTTCGTGCACGCACGCCTCGCGGCGGCCGGCTTGTCGCCGTCCCCGCCGGCACCGCCGCACGTGGCGCTGCGCCGGCTCTGGTTCGATCTGGTCGGCCTGCCGCCGCCCCCGGCGACGGTGCAGCAGTTCCTGGCCGATCCGAGCGACGCCGCGTGGCATCGCGAAGTCGAAGCGCTGCTGGCCTCGCCGCAGTTCGGCGAACGGCAGGCGCGCCACTGGCTCGACCTCGTGCGCTACGCGGAGACGCTCGGCCACGAGTTCGACTTCGCGATCCCGAACGCCTGGCGTTACCGCGACTACGTGATCCGCGCGCTGAACGCCGACGTGCCCTACGACCAGTTCGTGCGCGAGCACATCGCCGGCGACCTGCTGCCGACGCCGCGACGCGACGCCGACGGCAACGACGAGAGCGTGCAGGCGACGGCGGCCTGGTGGTTCGCGGAGCAGACGCACTCGCCGCTCGATGCCGCGCGCCACGAAGCCGACCGCGTCGACAACCAGGTCGACGTGCTCGGCAAGGCGGTGCTCGGGCTGACGATCGCTTGTGCCCGCTGCCACGACCACAAGTTCGACGCGATCCGGGCCGTCGACTACTTCGCGCTGTTCGGCTTCGTCAAGAGTTCGCGCTACGTGCAGGCACCGCTGCACCCGCTCGACGTGCACGGCGCGCCGTTCACCGCAGCACTGGCCGCGCAGCGCGCCTTCGCCGCGGCGGTGCGCGACGCCGCGGACGGACCAGGCTGGCACCGCAGCGACGACGACGCGCTGGACGCGCTGCCGCCGCCGCGCGCGGGCGACGTGGTGATCGCCAGCGTCGACCACCCGCGCTCGCACTGGTTCCACACCAACGACGGCTTCGGCCCCGCCCCGTGGAGTGGGCCGTTCGCGCCCGATGCCGAGGCTGGAGCCCCGCAGCTGTTCGTGCTGCCCGGCCGCTTCTGGAACAGCGCGGTCGCCGGGCCGCAGCGTGAAGGCACGCTGGCGACGCCGACGTTCCGGATCGAGCATCGTTGGCTCCACGTCCGCGCCGCCGGGTACCGGAGCCGCATCAAGGTCGTCGTCGACGGCTTCCACCTGGTGCGCGACCCGATCTACGGCCGCTTGCACCACGACGTCGACGACAGCAACGCGCACTGGCGCACGTTCGACCTCGAGCCGTGGCTCGGCCGGACCGCCTTCGTGCAGTGCATCGACCAGCGCGCGCACGACCTCGCCGACCCGCGCCGCGAACGGCGCGAGTACCCGGCCAAGGCTTGGCTCGCGGTGCAGTCCGTCGTCGCCTCGCCGCACCACGAACCACCGCCCGCTGCCGAGTGCCTGCCGCTGCCGCCGCCTGGCTGGCAGCAGCCCCCGGACTCCGTGCGCGAGGCCGCCAGCGCGCTGGCCGCGGCTTGGGAGGCGCTGCCGGTGTCGGCCACGCTGCCCGCGATGGCCGACGGCACCGGCGTCGACGCGCACGTGCACGTTCGTGGCGACCCGCACCGGCATGGAGCGGCGGCACCACGACGTTTCCTGCAGGCCCTCGGCGGCGGCGACGAGTTGCCTGCAGCAGCACCGGGTAGCGGCCGGCTGCAGCTCGCCGAGGCACTGCTGCGCCGCGGCGAACCGCTGGTCGCGCGCGTGCTGGTGAATCGGGCCTGGCACCACTTGTTCGGCCGTGGCCTCGTGCGCAGCGTCGACAACCTCGGCGCACTCGGCGACGCGCCGACGCATCCGGAACTGCTCGACTGGCTGGCGCGCGACGCGATCGCGCACGGCTGGTCGCAGAAGCACGTGCTGCGTCGCCTCGTCACGTCGGCCACCTACCGTCAGGACAGCCGCACCCGCGCCGACGCGGCGGACGCCGACCCCGCCAATCTGCTGCTGCACCGCCAGAACGTGCGCCGCCTCACCGCCGAGGCCGTGCGCGACGCCCTGCTCGGCATCAGCGGGCGCCTCGACGCGACGTTGTACGGCCTATCGATCGAACTGCCGCAGGCGACGCACATCGAGGCGCGCGGCCAACCGCACCAGAACGGACCGGTCGACGGCAACGGGCGTCGCAGCATCTACCTCGCGGTGCGGCGCAACTTCCTGCCGCCGATGCTGCAGGCGTTCGACCTGCCGACGCCGTTCGCCACGGTCGGCGCCCGCAACGTCTCCAACGTGCCAGCCCAGGTGCTCGCCCTCGCCAACGACGCGTTCGTGCACGGCGAGTGCGCCCGTTGGGCCAAGTCGCTGCCGCCTGGCGACGACGACGCGCGGCTGCTCGCCGCCTACGAGCGCGCGTTCGCCCGCGCGCCGACCGCCGACGAACGTGCCCACTGCCGCGCGTTGCTCGCAGACGGCGGCGAACACGCCTGGCCCGACCTGCTGCACGCGTTGGTCGTCACCACCGAGTTCCAGTACCTGCGATGACCAGGACCGATCCACTGCCGCCGACGCGACGCGACTTCCTCGCGCGCACCAGCCGCGGGCTCGCCGCCCTGCCGTTCGCGTCGTTGGCGCTGGGCGCCGACCGCGGCGCCCTGCTGCGCCACCATGCGCCGCGCGCGCGCGCCGTGATCTTCCTCTACATGGACGGCGGCCCGAGCTGCCAGGATCTGTTCGACCACAAGCCGCGGCTCATCGCCGAGAACGGCAAGCCGTTCGGGCTGCCGAAGGAACCGACCCAGTTCCGCGATGAAGGCAACACGCTGGGTCCGTGCGCGACCTTCCAGCAGCACGGCAGCTCCGGCCAGTGGATCAGCGACCTGCTGCCCCACCTCGCCACCCAAGCCGACCGCTTGTGCGTCGTGCGTTCGATGCGTGCGGACTTCAGCGAGCACACCAACGCCAACTACTTCCTGCACACGGGCCATGGCCTGCAGGGCCGCCCGAGTCTCGGCGCCTGGGTTGGACATGGGCTGGGCTGCGACACCACGCAGCTGCCGGCGTTCGTGGTGTTGAACGGGGGCCTCGTGCCGCCCGGCGGCATCGACAACTTCCACTCCGGGTTCCTGCCAGCACACGTGCAGGGCTCGGTGTTCCAGATGCGCGGCGACGCCGTTGCGAACATCACGCCGCGCGAGGCCGACCCGGCCCGCCAACGCCGCAAGCAGACGCTGGTGCAGGCACTCGACGCGCTGCAGGTGGAGCGCGGCGACGACCCGGCACTCGCCGCCGCCCGCAGCAACCACGAACTGGCGTTCCGCATGCAGGCGGCCGTGCCGGAACTGGTGGGACTCGCAGGCGAGTCGCCGACCCTGCAGCAGCTCTACGGCCTCGAGGACGAGTACGAACCGACGCGGATCTTCGGCCGGCAGTGCCTGCTCGCGCGTCGGCTGGTCGAACGCGGCGTGCGCTTCGTCGAACTGACCTGCCCCAACACCGGCCACGACCGCTGGGACCAGCACAGCAACCTGCGCGATGGGCTGCGCGACAACTGCCGCGCGGTCGACCGGCCGATCGCGGCCCTGCTCGCCGACCTGGCGGCGCGCGGGCTGCTCGACGAGACGATCGTGCTCTGGGGCGGCGAATTCGGCCGCACGCCGTTCTCGCAGGGCAGCTCCGGCCGCGACCACAACCCGTTCGGCTTCACGATGTGGCTCGCCGGCGGCGGCTTCCGCGCGGGCCACTCGCACGGCGCCACCGACGACTACGGCTACAAGGCGGTCGTCGACCCGGTCACGATCCACGACCTGCACGCGACGATCCTCTGGCAGCTCGGCATCGACCACGAGCGGTTCACGTTCCGCTTCGGCGGCCGCGACCTGCGCCTCACCGACGTCTACGGCACGGTGCAGAAGTCGCTGCTGGCATGACGGCCGCCTGACATACTGAGCCGATGACCACGTCTCGCCGGGATTTCCTCGCCGCCGTTCCCGCTGCCGCCCTTCCCTGCCTCGCGCCTGCCGCAGCGCAGGACCCGATCCCGGCCAAGCCCGCCGCGACGCCGAAGACGAAGTTCGCCGCCAACGTCGAGATGTGGTGGGGCGGCCTGCCGTTCCTCGACCGCATCCGCGCCGCCCACGCACTCGGCTTCCCCGCGATCGAGTTCTGGCCGTGGCGAGGCAAGGACATCCCGGCGATCGCGGCGCTGACGCAGGAACTCGGCATCGCGGTCGCGCAGTTCACCGGCTGGGGCTTCTCGCCGGGCCTGAACGAGAGCAAGAACCACGAACGCTTCGTCGCCGAGATCGAAGCGGGGTGCAAGGTCGCCCGGCAGCTGCGCTGCCCGATGATGACCGTGGTAGGCGGCAACGACGTGCAGGGCATGACCCAGGCCGAGATGCACGCCCAGATCATCGCCGGGCTCCGGCTCGCCGCGCCGATCGCCGAGCGCGAAGGGATCATGCTGATCCTGGAGCCGATGAACATCCGCGTCGACCACAAGGGGCACTGCCTCTACGGCAGCGAGGCGGCCGTGCGCATCTGCCGCGCGGTGGCGTCACCGATGGTGAAGATCAACTGGGACCTCTACCACTGCCAGATCAGCGAAGGCGACCTGTGCGGGCGCCTGCGCGAGGGCTACGACCAACTCGGCTACGTGCAGCTCGCCGACCATCCCGGCCGGCAGGAGCCCGGCACCGGCGAGATCCACTACCCGCGCGTGCTGCGCGAACTGCACACGCTCGGCTACCGCGGCTTCGTCGGTGTGGAATGCAGCCCGAGTCGCCCGGAGGCAGAAGCGGCGCTCGGCCTCTGGCACGCCGACCGTTGGTGAGCCGGGGCTGGTGCGGCGCGCGCCCGCGGCGATGATGCGCACGCGCCATCGGGGCGCGCTTCTGCATGCTGCCGCTGCTCGCGTTGCTCGTCTGCTCGGCGCCGCTCGCGCAAGCGCCGACCACGCCGGTGCCCGCTGCACCGCCGCCCAAGGCAGCCGCGGACGACGAAGCCTGGGTGACGCGCGAACTGGCGCAGCGCTGCAGTTCTGCCGCCGAACGTGGGCTCGCGTGGTTGGAGGCCGCGCAGACGCCGTCCGGTGCTTGGACCGGCTTCGTCGGCCACAAGCAGGGCACCGACTACGAGCTCCTCGCCACCGGCACGCTGCCCGACGAGCAGCGCCGCACCGGACGGGGCCACCTCGGCGTCACCGCGCTCGCGGGCATGGCGTTCCTCGCCGGCGGCAGCCTGCCCGACCGCGGCCCGCACGGCGCCAGCGTGCAGCGCACGCTCGACTACGTGCTCACCACCTCGCGCGAGAACGGCTACCTCAGCGACGCCGGCACGCGCATGTACAGCCACGCGTTCGCCACGCTGTTCCTCGCCGAGGTCTACGGCATGGCGGCGACCGACCGCGCCAAGCAGGCGCTCGAACGGGCGGTCAACCTGATCGTCGACACGCAGAACGCCCACGGCGGCTGGCGCTACAACCCGTTCGATCGCGAGACCGACCTGTCGGTGACCGTCTGCCAGCTGCAGGCATTGCGGGCGGCGCGGAACATCGGCATCCGGGTGCCGGTGCAGACGATCGACCGCGCCCTCGACTACGTCCGGCAGAGCCGCGTCCCGGCCGGACCGTCGCGCGGGCTGTTCTGGTACAAGATCCACGGCCGCGGCGCCTACGACAAGGACCGCGAGTACGCGATCAACGCCGCGGCCCTGACGGCCCTGTCGAGCGCGGGCGTCCACGACGACGACCTCAACGACCCGGTGCTCGAGTTCCTGGCGCACGACTACGCCCAGCTCACCGACTACTACGCCACGCACTACTTCTTCTGGTACGGCAACTACTACGCGGCGCAGGCCTTCTACCAGCACGGCGGACCGCGCCTGCGGGTGTTCTTCCAGCGGCTGGCCGGCGACCTGCTGGCCAGCCAGCGCCCCGACGGGCGGTGGCGCAACGGCACCGGCCCGGGCGACGAGTTCGCGACGGCGATCGCCTGCATCCTGCTGCAGATGCCCAAGCAGTACCTGCCGATCTTCCAGCGGTGAACGGTGCCGCGAGGGCCCGGCGCGCCGCCGACCTTTGCCCTTGAATCCCCCGCCCTGCAGGTGACGATCCGGGCCGGTCAACAACGGTCAGACAGGGCGTATGCGCTACCACTTCGCACGGGTCGTTCTCGGCGCGTGCCTCGTCGCCGCCACAGCAGCGGCACAGGCACCCACCATCTCCTCCTCCGCGTTCGCCGTCGGCAGCAGCCTGCTGCAGCGAACGCAGCTCTCCGACGAGCAAG
The DNA here is from genome assembly GCA_002343845.1 of Planctomycetes bacterium UBA2386. The sequence continues at coordinate 43,260 of DDSQ01000125.1, forward strand.
ACGTCGACTGGCGCGAACGGCGCGAAGGAAGCGCCGTCCCGCAGGGCGACGTCGACTACTCGCTCTACGGCCAGTTCCGCCTCAACCACGGCGAGTTCATGGACCGCCGCGAGCGCTTCCAGCCGCAGGTCGATCTGCGCGCACGGGTGATGCCGAACCAGCGCGTCAACGGCGAGCCGGGTAGCTACGACCAGTTCGGTTACGACTTCGATGCCGAGATCCCGGTGCTGATCTCGACCGAGAGCTACCTGACGTTCGGCGCCTACTACCTCGGGCGTCGCTACGTGACGTCGAACGCGTTCGGCAGTGCGGGCAACACGACTGGCCTTGCCGACGAGACCCTGCTCGGCGTCGGCGCCAAGCTCGGCTTCGGCGTCTTCCTCGACGATGCCGGCAACTGGCTGCTCGAAGTCGAGACCCATCCGGGCGCGTGGTCCGACCTCGACGACACGCTGCACCACGAAGACTTCGACTTCCCGTCGCACGCGATGTTCACCGTGCGGCCGATGCCGAACTTCTTCTTCAAGTTCGGTGCGCGCTACAACCAGGTCTACGAAGACGCGCCGTGGCTGCCGTTGCTCGGCTTCAGCTGGGAGATCGTCGACGGCTTCCGCGTCGACCTGCTGATGCCGGAGAACCTCGAGCTGTCGTTCTGGCCGAGCAGCAGCACCGGCATCCTGTTCGGGGCGCAGGTGAGCGGCGCGGAGTACCACGTGCACACGTCGGAGAGCGTCAACCAACGTGACGACCTCCGCGTGCAGGAAGTCGTCGCCTACCTCGGCCTGATGACGCGCATGAGCGACAACACCTCGTTCCTCGCGCGCGCCGGCCTCGTGGTCGCCGGCGACTACGACCTGACGAGTGGTGCCGCGGGCTTCAACCGCGTCGAAGGCGCGCTCGACCAGGGCTTCTGGGCCGAAGTCTCCTTCGGCCTGAACTTCTGATCTCGCCGCCGGCGAGATCAGAAGCTGCGTCCCCGCCGGCCGGTTCGTTGCGCGCTGTTGGCGCGCAACGCCAACGCCTCTCGCGGCCGACGGAGGACGCGGACAACGCGTCGAGCGGACCGAGGATCTGCCGGGCGTGACGCGCTCGCGCCGCCGCCGCCTGCCTACAGGATGCGCTTGCCGAAGGCGCTGAGGATGACGTCGACGGCGACCTCGCCCGACTGGTTCTTCACGTCGAGGATCGGGTTCAGCTCGGTGACCTCGAGGCTGGTCATCGCCCCGGTGTCGCTGACCATCTCCATCAGCAGGTTCGCTTCGCGCCAGCTGATGCCCCCCTTCACCGGCGTGCCGGTGCCGGGCACGTCGCGCGGGTCCATGCCGTCGAGGTCGAACGAGACGTGGAAGCCGCCGGTGCCGTCGCGGGCGAAGCCGATGCACTCCTGCATGATCGCGCGCATGCCGCGTTCGTCGACGTCGCGCATCGTGTAGGCGTGGATGCCCGAGCGCTTGACGATGCGGCGCTCGACTTCGTCGATGTCGCGGATGCCGATCAGGCAGACGTTCTTCGGCTCGACCTTCGGCCAGAACCCACCCATCTCGACGAGCCGCGGATGGCCGAGGCCCACCACCGTGGCGAGCGGCATGCCGTGGATGTTGCCCGACGGCGAACTCTCCGGCGTGTTCATGTCGGCGTGCGCATCGACCCAGATCAGGCCGACCTTCTGGCCGCGGGATCGGTAGTGCTCGGCGACGCCGCTGACGGTGCCGATCGCGATGCTGTGGTCGCCGCCCAGCACGATCGGGATCTCGCCGACCTCGAGCGACCGCCGCACGCGCAGCCGCAGCCGGTTGCAGACGTGGTAGATGGGATCGAGGTAGCGCGCGTTCGGGCTGCCCGGGTCGCGAGTCTCGGGGGCTGGCACGCCGACGTCGCCGTCGTCCTCGACGCGGAAGCCGAGGTTGCGCAGGCCGGCCGCGACGCCGGCGATGCGGATGGCCGACGGCCCCATGTCGACACCACGGCGACCGGCACCGAGGTCCATCGGCACGCCGACGAGCCTCACGACCTTCGACTGGCTGGAGAGCGAACTCATGCGAGGCACCCAAGTCTACGGCGACACGACCTCGACCGGAGCGCCGCATCCGAGCTTCAACTCGCGCGCGGCGTCGCCGTCGGCAACGGCGACTTCCAACAGCCCATGGGACCCGGCGTAGGCCAGCAGTTCGCCGGCGCGCACGTCGCCGTAGGTGCCCGCCCGGGGCACGACCCGGCCCCCGACGCGCAGTGCAGCTTGCGCGGGCACCGCGGTCGCGCGCACGTTGGTCACCAGGTTGCCGTAGCGGTCGACGTGCACGACGCGCGCGGAACCGGCGAACGGATCAGCGCCGAGCTGCGGATCGGGCACGCGCGGGCCGAGCGCCGAGAAGCCGAACTTCCCGCTGGCGAGCCACGCCGCCACCGGGGCCAGAACGTCGCGCCCGTGGAAGGTCCGTGACTCGGGCACCACCCCGAGGTGCTCGAGGTCGAGCGACCGGACGTCGATCGTCGAGGCGGCCCCCAGCACCGGCGTCAGCACGCCGTTGTCGGGGGCCAGCCAGTAGCACTCGTGGGCGGCGACCGCGAGCAACCGCCGTGGGGTGCCGACCCCCGGATCGACGACGACCACGTGCACGGTGCCCGCCGGGAAGCGCCCGAGCAGCGTCCAGGCGAAGAACGCAGCGGTTCCCACGTCCTGCGGCGGCACGTCGTGCGTGATGTCGACGAGTTCGAGCTTCGGCGCCGCGCGCAGCGCCGCGCCCTTGACGATCCCGACGAACGGGTCGCGCAACCCGAAGTCGGTCAGCAGGGTCACGATGCCGGACGGTCGCGGGAGCATCGGGGCACTCAACGAGCGAGAGGGCGCCGGTGAGCCTGCGTCGTCGTTGCCATGACCGGGCTCAGTGATCGACCGGCTGGCCGAGGATCGCGAAGAGACGATCGCGCTTCTCGGCCATCAGGGCCGCGGTGTCGGCCTCGAGGCACATGCGCAGGAACGGCTCGGTGTTGCTCGGCCGCACGTTCACCCACCAGTTCGGGTAGGTCACGGTGATGCCGTCGAGCCAGTCGATCTTGGCGTCGCGGAACGTCGTCTCGATCTGCTTCATCAGCGCCTGCTTGTCGGCGACCTTGAAGTTGACCTCGCCAGTGCCGTGGTACTTGCGCAGCGCATCCGCCGCCTGCTTCAGGGACTTCTTCTCGGCGCTCAACTGGTTCATCACCAGCACCGCCGCCAGGACCCCGCAGTCGGTGTAGTAGTTCTCGGCGAAGTAGAAGTGCCCCGACAGTTCGCCGCCGCCGATGCAGTCGGTCTTGCGCATCGTCTCCTTCATGAACGAGTGCCCGACGCGTTCGCGCACCGGACGCCCGCCGAGCTTCACGATCTCCTCCGGCACGACCTTGCTGCTGCGCAGGTCGTAGATGATGCCCTTGCCCGGATGCCGCTGCAGCATGCCGCGGGCGAGGATCACCGTGATCAGGTCGGCGTGCACCGTGCGCCCCTGGTCGTCGACGAACGCGCAGCGGTCCGCGTCGCCGTCGAACGACAGCCCGAGCGCCGCCCGGTTCCGCTTCACCGCCGCCCGCAGGTCGTCGAGGTTGGACTCCTTGAGCGGGTTCGCCTCGTGGTTGGGGAAGGTGCCGTCGAGTTGCTCGTACAGCGGCACCACGGTCAGGCCCGGGATCTTGGCGAAGATCTGCGGCGACTCGTTCGCCCCCATGCCGTTCGCGTAGTCGACGCACACGGTCATCGGCGCGATGCCCTTGGCGAAGCCGGCGATGTGCTCGATCCACTTGCGCTTGACGTCGACGAAGTCCCGCTTGCCCTTGCGCGCCGCGAGCGTGAAGCCGCCCTTCTTCACGAGCGCTTCGATCTCCTTGATGCCGGTGTCGGCGGACATCGGCCGCGCCTCCTTCTTGCACAGCTTGAAGCCGATGTACTGCTTCGGATTGTGCGACGCCGTCACCGCAAGCCCGCCGTCGCACGGGATCGTACCGATCGCAAAGTAGACCATCGGCGTGCTGGCGAGCCCGATGTCGACGACGTCGCAGCCAGCGGACAGCATGCCGTCGATGACGGCGTCCTGGATCTCGGGCGCCATCGTTCGCATGTCGCGCCCGACCACCAGGCGCTTGGCGGAGAGGAACTGCACCATCGCCGCGCCGATCGAGAAGGCCATCTTCGCGTCGATCTGGTCGGGGTAGGTGCCGCGGATGTCGTAGGCCTTGTAGATGCTCACGGAGATACTCGAAGTGGGAGAGACGGGGCGGCTTAAGGNNCGGATGTCGTAGGCCTTGAAGATGCTCACGGGGTGATCACGGGTCGGGAACGGGAAAGGGAGGTGGCAAACGAGTGGGCTGCGTGCAGGCAGCGCGCGACGCCATCGTCACCGATGTCACGGTGCAGCACGAACCGCAAGCGGGCGGGGCCGAAACTCGCCGCGCGCACGCCGTGCGCGCGCAGATGCGCCAGCACGGCGTCCGGTGTCGGGCCCCGCAGATCGAGCATGACGATGTTCGTCTCGACGGCGGCGACGTCGACGTGCGCCCAGGGGAGTTCGGCGAGACCCGCCGCGAGGGTCCGGGCACGCGCGTGGTCGGCCGCGAGCAAGGCCATGCCGTCACGCAGCGCGAGCAGCGCTGCCGCCGCCAACACGCCCGCCTGCCGCATGCCGCCGCCGAACGCCTTGCGCGCGCGGGTTGCCTCGCGCACGAACTCGGCCGAGCCGGCGAGCAACGAGCCGACGGGGGCGCCGAGCCCCTTGCTGAGGCACAACGTCGTCGAATCGACCGGGGCGGCGAGGTCGGCGAGCCGACAGCCGAGCGCCACGGCGGCATTGCCGAGCCGAGCGCCGTCACAGTGCACGGCGAGGCCGTGCTGACGCGCCGCAGCAGCCAGCGCCGCCACGCGGGCCGGGGTTCCGACCCTGCCGCCCGCCGAGTTGTGCGTGTTCTCGAGCACGAGCAAACGCGACCGCGGGTAGTGCACGTCGTCGGCGCGCACCGCGGCCTCGACCTGCTGGGGCGTCGGGAAGCCATCGGCCGCCGCGATCGGCTTCACCTGCGTGCCCGACCAGCGTGCGATGCCCCCACCTTCGTTGACGTAGACGTGCGCGCGTTCCTCGCAGACGAGCTCGTCGCCGGGCCGGCAGTGCAGATGGATCGCGATCTGGTTGGCCATCGTGCCCGACGGCACGAACAGCGCGCGCTCCTTGCCGAGCAACGACGCCCCTGCCTCCTCCAGCTCGCGCACGGTCGGGTCTTCCCCCCAGACGTCGTCGCCGACCACCGCCGCGGCCATGGCCGCGCGCATCGCCGGCGTCGGCGCCGTCATCGTGTCGCTGCGGAAGTCGGCGCCGGCAGTCATCCAGTGCCGCAGGATGCCCCGAGCCGAGACGAATGCAAGGCGAGCGGTCCCGCTTCCGCCGTTGCGCCGCGGCGCGCACGCGGCGACCCTTGCCCCTCTGCATTCCCTCGCCCGACAGCTCGCGTGGCTGCGCGTCTACGCGCTGCTGACCTACCCGTTCGCGTGCGTGCCGTTCCTGTTCTTGTGGTTCGTCGACCACGGCATGGACGAACGCGCCTACGGCGAGATCATCGCCGCCTACTACCTCGCGATGTTCCTCGCCGAGGTCCCGACCGGCGTGCTCGCCGATCGCTTCGGCAGGAAGCCGATGCTGGTGCTCGGCCCGGTCCTGCTGGCGGCGGGCTTCTCGGTGATGCTGGTGGCGCCGAGCTACTCGAGTTTCCTCGTCGGCGAAGTGCTGCTCGGGCTCGGCCACGCCGTGCTCTCGGGTCCGCCGCAGGCACTGCTCTACGAGTCGCTGCGCGCGAACGGCGCCGAGACGCGGTTCCTGCGCGAGGAGGCCCGCATCGGCGCCCTGCGTCTCGTCGGCACCGGCGGCGCCTTCCTGCTCGGCGGCCTGCTGGCCCGCAGTTGCGCCCCCGACGGGCGCGCGTGGCACGCAGCGATCGCCGCGACGTGCGTGCTGTGCGCGACCGCCGCCTTGGTCGCGACGCGCCTGCACGGCGGCCCGCCGCGCGAACCGCAGCACCTCGGCGCGTTCGCTCGCGCCGTCGCGGCCGAAGTGCGCCGGCCGGCGATCGCCTGGCTGCTCGCCTACTGGATCGTGCTGTTCGCGCTGCTGCGCTTCCCCTTCCACGACTACCAGCCGTGGCTGCGGGCGGCCGGGACCACGGTGCCGTTGTTCGCCGACCCGCTGTTCGTCGGCTGTCTGTTCGCGGCGATGAACTTCGCCGCCGCTCCGCTCAGCGCGCTGGTGCCGGCCCTGGTCCGGCGCTGCGGCAGGCCGACCCTGTTCTGGGCGATGCCGCTGGTGCTCGGCGCGTCGCTGCTGGTGATGGCCGGCGAACGCGCGCTCGCGGCCGCGGGCGGCAGCGGGGCGTTGGTCTGGCTCGGACTCGCGATGTTCTTCGTGCAGCAGGCGCCGTTCGGCATGCACCAGGCCCTGCTCGCCGAGTTCGTCAACCACCGGATCGCGCCCGCGACGCGAACCACCGTGCTGTCGGCACTTTCGCTTGGCGCGCGCGCCGTCTACGCCGGGCTCAACGTCGCGTTGTTCTGGCTCCAGGACGCGCGCGGCATGGCGCTGGCGTTCGCGGTCGCCGGCGCCGGCGGGATCGCCGCCGCGTCCGTCGTGCTGTGGCTTCGACCGCGCGGCGTGCTGCGGGGCAGCGGAACGATCGACTGATCCGGGTCAGCGCCCGAGGTCGACGTAGGTGCCGCCGTTCTCCGAGGCCAACTGCTGCAGGAACTCCTTCGTGAAGTCGCCGATCGCGATCGCGTGCAGGACCATGCGGTAGACCTCGTTGTGCTTGCGCACTTCGCGCAGGATCTCGTTGGTCTCGATCAGCTTGCCGACCGACGGCTTGCCGTCGCTCAGGAAGTAGACCGTGTCGAGCGGACTCTTGATCGCGTTCTTGTCGAAGCCCGTGACCGCAGCCTTCGGCGGCTTGTCCGGATCGACGCCGAACGCGGCGAGCAACGCCTTCAGCGTGTTGGTCTTGCCAGCCGCGAGGTTGGCCGCGCCCCCGAGCCCCGCGGCCGCGAGGCCCTGGTCGTCGGCGCCACCGATCGGGCGTAGTCCGCGCACGTGCGAGCGGGCGGCGTCCTTGTTGACGACGTTGGCAGGCACCAGCCGCTTCTTCCAGGGATGGAGGTCGGTCGCGAACGCGAGGATGTCGAAGTTCGTGGTCGGCCCCAGCGAATCGATCGCGTCGAGCAGCATCTGCTGCACGATCGTGAACTTCTTGAAGTCGCGGTAGCCCTGGAACTTCTCGCGCTCGACGACGAGGTCGTCCATCGAGCCGCTGATGTCGATGATGAACAGCACGTTCGTCGACGTCGTCGGGATCTTCGCGAACGTCGTGACCTCGTCCTTCTTGCCGTAGAAGGCATCGTACTTCTTGCGGCTCTCTTCCTTCTTCTTGATCTCCTCGTCGGTCGGGATGCGGTAGCCGGGGATGCCCGTGAGCGTGTTCCACTGCTGCTGCCAACGCTCGGGATCGACACCGAAGTCGAAGCCGGTGATCTTGAACAACGCGTCGGCGCATTCGGTGCGCAGCCGACCCGCCTTGCGCATCACGTCGATCAGCGGTTGCACCGCCGCCTGCGGGCGCAGCCGCGAGCAGGCGGCGATCGCGGCCGTTTGCACCTGCCACTCGGCGTCGCCGAGCAACGCGACCACCGCGGGACCGTGCTCGACGACCTTCAGCGCGCCGATGGCGTCGATCGCGGCCATGCGCACCAGGGGCTCCTTGTCGGCGAGCAGCGCCGCCAGCAGCGGCGTCTTGCCGGGGTCACCGATCGACTGCAGCGCCCGCGCGGCCTCGTACTTCAGCGCCGCCGACGCCTTGGGGTCGCCGGCGACGGCTTCGATCGCCGGCACGCCGACCGCGATCTTGGCCGCGCCCAGCACCTTGACCACCAGTGCGGACTGCTCGCCATCCTTCGACTTCGGCAACTCGGCGATCCAGCCGTCGTACGTGCTCGGCGTCGTGTAGGTCTCGAGCACCGACATCGCCGCGTCCCGGATGGTCGACGACGGGTGCTTCAGCAGCTTCAGCAGCTCGTCCGCGGCCTTCACGCACTCGTTGCCCTTCAGGGTGAGCACGGCCTCGACCAGCAGCGGTTCCTCCTTGGTCTTGCGCCAGTAACGCAGGAACTCGCGCACCGCGTCTTCGCGCGCGGCGACGTCGCCCTGGGCGAGGCCCGGCGGCAGCAGACAGATCAGGGCGAACAGGCAGGCTAGGAATCGCGGCATCCGCGGAGCACTCGGGCAGAGGGGTGCCGCGAGGCTACCCGCAAGGACCCGATCGCGCGCGGGCTACTGCGACCTGCCGCTCGCCGGCGGGGTCGGCGGAACGGGGGCCGCCTTGGGCTTCGCCGGCAGCGCGGCCGGGGCGCCCGCCCCGATCTCACGTTCGGCCAGGGCCTTCACCCAGTCGTCCTCCTCGCGCGTGAGGTCGAGGCGAACGCTCTGTTCGGCGTCGCCGCGCATCAACTCGCCGACGAGCGCCTTCGGCAACATCACGCGGTTGCTGCGGAACTCGAGCACGACGTGGTCGTCGGCGATCTGGCTGAGGATGCTGCCGACGAGGCGGTTGTTGTTGGTCAGCCGCACCGAACCCGCGGTGACCTTCTGCAACGCCTCGTAGTCCTTCGACCCGAGCTGCGTCACGCGCGCGAGCTCCGCCGCGTCGATGGTGATCTCGCCGACGTCGAGCCGCAGCGTCACGTGCTCGGGCGCGACGCTCTTCACGCTGCCGATGAAGTAGTTGCCGTTGCGCAACTGGGCGAAGGCGCGCATGCCCGGCATCACGCCATCGACCGCGAGCGAACCGGTGGCCGCCTGCACGGCATCGCCGATCATCAGGTTGTCACCGATCCGGACCAGGCGCTTGTGCGGGGACGGCGCATCCTTGACGACGGACGCCACCGGCAGGGTCGTTTCCGGGGTCGGCACCGGCACCACCACGGGCGGCACGGCGTCCGCGAGCACCGGCTCCGGGGGCATCTCCGGGCCGAACGGAACGTCGTAGGCGGGGACGACGGCGACCGGGACCGGGTCGGGCTCCGGAACGGGAGTCGGCGTGACGACGACGGCCGGCGGCGGCTCGGGCGTCGGCACCACGAGCGGCACAGCCGGCGGCGGCGCCAGCGCCACCCGGACGTGCGGCCGCTCGATGCGGATCTGCTGCACGCGCTGGGGTTCGAGGCGCAGGCCGATCCACTCGGGCCGCATCACCACCACCGCGGCCGACGCGGCCATGGCCAACAGCACGCCGACCGTCGCCGCCGCGCGGTTGCTGCGGCGGCGTGTCGGTGCCGGGCCGACCAGGACCGGGGTCTCGGTCTCCGGCGCGTAGATGTCGTGACCCTCGACCGCGGCCAGGTCCGGCGCATCCATGGCCACCGGCTCGGCCGTCTCCTCGGCCGTCTCCTCGGCGGCGGCGAGCGGCGCGATCTCGTCGACTTCCGCCAAGGCATCGACGTGGGCACCCGGCAGCGGCTCCCAGCCTGGTTCCTGTTCGACGGACTCGTCGGCGCTCTCGGCCATCACCGGCGCCTCCACGGCGCCCCAGATGCCCTCGGCGGCGCTTTCGGCCTCGGTCAGATCGGTGGCCGCGTCGACGTGCTCGCTGACGACCTCGAGGTCCCGCGATGCATCGCCCTCGGCGGCATCCTCGACGTCCGGCGGCGCACCATCGACGAACTCGATCTCGGCGTCGTGGTCGCTTTCGATCGCGAGGTCCTCGGCCTCGCTGGGCGCCGGCTTCGCTTCGACTGGCGGCGCCTCGCTGGCCCTTGCCTCGCTCGCTGCGGTCAACGCCGCTTCCGCGTCGAGGTCGAGCTGCTGGCCGTTCCAGGTCTGGTTTGCGTTCTCCGCGAAGTTCGTGGGGCCGGCGAACTGCGGCTCGGGCGCGCGATCCGCCGCCGGGTCGGTGAACAGGACGTCCTCCGCGTCATCCTCACCGACAGGAACGGGGAGGACCGGCGGTGCCTCGGCACCGGCCTCTGGCGCCTCGAACAGCTTGTCGAGGTCGTCATGAGGACCGGCGAGGTCTTCGACGACGAAGTCGTCGGCAAGGAAGTCCTGGTCGTCGTTGCGTGCGGTGTCGCCGGTCATGGAGTCTCCGTTCCGAGCGGGAACTCGCTGCCTATCGGCTTCGCGGCGGCGTTTGCTGAGGCCGCCTCGCAACGCTCGGCAGCGCCCATGGCATCGGGCCCCCGCGTCAGACCGGCTTGCCCGCGCGCTCCGAGGCGAGTTCGCGCGCGAGATCGGACGACGGCAGCAGCCGCCGCACGCCGCCGCGCAGCACGGTCAGCCCGAGCGCATCGACGTGCTCGAGCAACGGGATCAGGTACTTGCGGCTCGTCTCGAGCCGGTCGCGCAGCGCCGGGATGTCGAGCACCTCGGCGTGCTGCACGCAGTTGTCGCGGATCGCGTGCGCCACCTTGCGCACGATGCTGGCGCCGTAGAAGTGGTCGCCGACCTTGTCGATCTTGCCTTCGTCCTGCGCGCGATCGAGCAACGACAGCAGGGCGTCGCCGTCGAGCCCCACCGCCGCGGCCAGTTCGGCCTGCTCCGGCGGTCGGAAGCCGCGCTGTTCGCACTCGCCGACCAGCCGATCGAACGCTCGCTGCTCCGCAGGCGGCAACGGCTTCAGCCGTGACACGAACAGCACTTGTCCCTGCCGTCCGTTGCGCACGGCCCCGGTTGCCTGCAAGCGGTCGAGCACGCACTCGATCAGCGGCTGCGGCAGCGTCTTCGTCGACCGGATCGCGGCGCGCTTCACGGAGGCCGCGGCCGCGCGCTTGGCGAGCATGCGATCGACCGACTGCAGCAGTTCGACTTCGCCGGCGACGACGTGCTCACGGAGGAACACGCGCATCGACTTCGCATGCAGTTCGACGAGCGGCATCGTCGTGATCGCCGCCATCACTTCCGTGTCGGGCCGCTCGATGGCTCGCGACAGATCGTCGACCGTGCGCCCCTCGGGCCCCGCCTGCCGCAGTTCGTGGTCGATGCGCGCCTCCGGCCGGTCGCCGGCGACGAGGATGCCGACCAGTTCGCTGCCGAGGTCCTTGCGGCGGTAGCGGCCCGACTTCGAGAGGCGCAACACCTTGCCGCCGCCGACCGTGACGGCCGGGTTCTGCAGCCGCAGCAGGAAGCGGTCGTTGTGGGCGCAGCAGACGTCCTCGTCGAGTTCGAGCCGGGCCACGACCGTGTCCTTCGGCCCGACCGCTTCGCGGTCGAGCAGCAGCAGGCAGCCGCGGACCTCGACGGTGCCGGTGTGGAACCGGATCGGCGCCCGGTGCGCGAGCTGCGGCGAACGCGCGGTGAACGTCAGGTCGACGTCGACGGCGTCGCCGACGGCGAACGCGCCGGGCGCCGCGACCACCATGCCGCGATGCACGCCCGACTCCTTGGCCTCGGGCACCGACAGGGCGGTGCTGTGGCCGGCAACGGCCTCGTCGACCTTGCCGCCGTAGGCGTGCAGCCCGCGCACCTTGATCCGTTCGCCGAGCGGCAGGATCTCGACCTCGTCGCCGGGGCGCACCGAGCCGGTCATCGGAATGCCGGTGACGACGGTGCCGATGCCGGGCAGCGAGAACACGCGCTGGATCGGCATCCGGAACGGACCGTGCGCCGTGCGCGGCTCGACCTGCAGAGCCAACGCCTCGAGCTTCTGCTTGAGCTCGGGGATGCCCTCGCCGGTCAACGAACTCACGCGCACGAGCTCCGCTTCGGCGAGCACCGTGCCCTGCACGAGCTTGCGCACTTCCTCGGCCGCCATGTCGGCCAACGCCGGATCGACCATGTCGATCTTCGTCAGCACGATCAGGCCGCCGCGCACGCCGAGCAGGTCGACGATGTCGACGTGTTCGATCGTCTGCGGCATCACGCCGTCGTCGGCGGCGACGACCAGCATCGCCAGGTCGAGGCCGGTGCAGCCGGCGACCATGTTGCGCACGAAGCGCTCGTGGCCCGGCACATCGACGAGGCCCAGCCACCGGCCGTCGGCGAGGCGCAGCCGCGCGAAGCCGAGGTCGATCGTCAGCCCACGTTCCTTCTCTTCCTTCAGGCGGTCCGGATCGATGCCGGTCAGCGCCTTCACCAGGCTGCTCTTGCCGTGGTCGATGTGGCCGGCCGTGCCGACGACGATCGGGTGGATGGAACGGGCCATGTTCGCAACGCGGTCCGGAGCCGCCGCCGCCGTCAGCGCGCCAGATACAGGATGCGCTGGCAGCTTCCGCAGCGGACGACGCTCGACAGACCCATCAGCCGGGCCGTGTCGTTCATCGTGATCTTGTTGTAGCAACCCTGGCAGTAGCTGTCCTGCACTGCGCAGACGGCGATGTGGTCGCGCGTCTTGTAGAGGCCGTCGTACTCGCGCAGCAGGTCGGCAGGGATGCCGTCGGTCGAACCAGCACGACGCGTTCGGGCGGCGGCGATGTCGCCGGCGCGGGCGGAACGCAGCTTCTCGGCTTCGGCGAGGAAGGCGTCGAACACGCCCTTCTCTTCGGCGTAGGCCGCCTCGGCCGTCGCGGCCTCGACCTTCTGCACCTCCACGGTCTCGAGCAGCTTGAGGCACTCGTCCTGCGTCACGTCGCGGTCCTTGCGCACTGCCTCGATCTGGAAGAGGGTCGCCTGGTACTCGGCGTTGTTGCGCACGACGTTCAGCCGTTCGTTGAGGCGCTTGATCTCGTCGTCGTTGCCGCGCACCGCCTTGTCGAGCGCCCGCGAGTCGAGCTCGGTCTTCTGCAGCAGCGCGCGCTTCTCGTTGCGGACGCGCTCGAGGTCGTCGAGCCGCTTCTTCCGCTTCGCTTCCTCGGCCGGCAGCGCGTCGATGTCCTTCGTCAGCGACGAGATCTCCTGGTCCACCTTCTGCAGTTCGAGCAGCTTCTTGACGTGGGGATGCACTGGGTTGGTGCCGGCCGCGTTGCCGCGCCCGGAGGGGCCGCGGAGTCTAGCCACGGCCACGGCCCGCTCAAGGACGTGGCGCCGCCGGCTGCAACGGCCTCGACGGATCCCGCCGCACGTGCCGCGCCGCGCCCGCGGGGCGGGGACGGCGCGGTGCGCAAGGCCGATCAGCCCGGTTCGCCGACGGCGCTGTCGAAGAACCCGCCCAACCGCCGGGCGCGCACGGGGTGCTGCAGCTTGCGGACGGCCTTGGCCTCGATCTGGCGCACACGCTCGCGCGTGACCCGGAAGATGCGGCCGACCTCCTCGAGCGTGTAGGTGTAGCCGTCGCCGATGCCGTAGCGGAGCTTGATGATCTCCCGTTCGCGGAAGGTCAACGTGCTGAGCACCGACTCGATGCGTTCCTTCAGCATCTCGCGGCTCGCCGACTGCACCGGGCTCTCGACCGACTCGTCCTCGATGAAGTCGCCGAAGTAGCTGTCCTCGGAATCGCCGATCGGGCGGTCCAGCGAGATCGGATGCTTGCTGATCTTCATCACGCGTTTGGCCTCGTCGACCGAGACCTGCGCTGCTTCCGCCACTTCCTCGATCGACGGCTCGCGGCCCTTGAGCTGCGTCAGCTTCTTCGACACGTTGCGCAGCTTGCTCATCGTCTCGATCATGTGCACCGGTATGCGGATCGTGCGCGCCTGGTCGGCGATCGACCGGGTGATCGCCNNGAACTTGTAGCCGCGGCGGTACTCGTACTTCTCGACCGCCTTCATCAGGCCGGTGTTGCCCTCCTGGATCAGGTCGAGGAACGACAGCCCGCGATTGCGGTACTTCTTCGCGATCGAGACCACGAGGCGCAGGTTGCCGGAGCTGAGCTTGCGCTTGGCGTCTTCGTAGTTCGCGTAGGCCTGACGCAGGAACTCGAGGCGCTTCTGCAGCCGCTCGACCGACTCGAGGCCGTCGACCTGCATGTCGCCGAGCCGCCGACGCGTCTCGGCGGCGTCCGGGTTGGTGAGTTGCGCCCCGCGGTAGCGCAGCAGCCGCGCTTGCAGCCGGTTCATCTCGGCGATGCGGCTCTCGACGAGGTCGATCATGGGCCGCACCTTCTTGCCCTGCAGATTCAGTTCTTCGATCAGCGCCACCGCCTTGCGGCGCCGCGAGAAGATGCGCTTCTTCAGCACCATCTGCTCGCCGCCCGCGACGCCCTCCTCTTGCAGCCGCGAGAAGTCCTTGCGCGCGGCTTCGTAGATCAGGCGCAGCGTCGCGATGTTGCCCGGCAGGCGGTCGGAGAGATCGGCCTTGCCCACCTCGGGGTCCTGCTGGTTCACCTTCAGCGTGCGGTCGAACGCGAGCTCGCCCTTCAGCACGTCCTCGAGGATCTCGATCGCGTTCTTCATGCCGAAGCCCGACGACAGCACCTCCTTGCGGAACTGCTTGCGCGTCAGCTCGATCTTGCGCGCGAGCGAGATCTCCTCCTCGCGCGTCAGCAGCGGGATCTCGCCCATCTGCGTCAGGTACATGCGCACCGGGTCGTCGATCTTCTCGGTGATGTCGACCATCGGCGCCGCGAGTTCGGCCTCGGTCGGCTCGGCGATGTCGATCTCAGGACCAAGGTCGGGGTCGTCGTCACCGCCCTCGCCGTCCTTGCCGGCGGCCTTCTTGCCCTTCTGCTTGTCCTCCTCGACTACGTCGAGCCCGGCCTCCTCGATCATCGCGATCGCGGCCTCGATCTTCTCGGGCGACGACATGTCGTCGGGCAGGGCGCCGTTGAGTTGGGCCAGGGTCACGGCGCCCGACTTGCGGTGCGCCTTGATGAGGGCCTTGATCTTCTTGTCGAATTCGGTCGGTACGGACATTGGAGATTGGGATACGGGAATCAGGACGGCGACTGGCGCGGCCGCGTTTCGCGCAGCTGTGCCAGCAGGTGTTGTTGGAGTTCGGCGGCACGCGCGGTGTCGCCGACGGCGAGCGCAGCCTGCAGTTGCACGCGCACCGCGCGACGTTCGGCCTCGCCGAACAGGCGCCGGCGGCCCTGCAGTTGGCCGGCAAGAACCCCGGCGGGGTCAGGCATTTTCAGCGACCGTTCGTGCGCGAGGGCCAGCGCCGACTGCAACTCCGGGCGTTCGGACGCCCGGGTCATCAGGTAGCGCATCAGGGCGCCCGGCTCGGTGCGACCCGCGGCCGCCCCTTCGATCGCCCAGGCGAGCAGCGTGGCGTGTTCGGCCGACAGTTCGCCGGCGGTGGCAGGATCGAACCCGGCCAGCAGTTGCGGCGCTGCGAGCACGCTGGCGAGGATCACCGTCTCGGCCTGCACGAGCGGCGAACGGCGAGGTGCTGGCGGCGGCACCGGCGGGGCTGCCCCGTCCCGCTGCGGCTGCTGCCGATGCTGCTTCTGCTTCTGCAGATGCCGCTCCAACACCGTCGCCGGCATCGCGAGATGGCGAGCCATCTGCTCGACCAGGGCGGCAGCCCGCACCGGCGATTCGACGTGCACGAGCAGCGAGCCGCATTCCTGGGCCGCCGCTTCGACGTTCGCGGCCTGCGTGAAGTCGAGACGCCGGCGCAGCAGACGGAACCACACCGCGACCCAGTCTTCGGCCCCGTCGATCACGTCGGCGAAGCGCGCCCGGCGCTCGATGACGAGTTCCGGGTCCTCGCCCGGCCGCGCCACCACGACATCGGCGGGATCCTTCGCCGCGCCGTCGGCATCGCTCATCAGCGCGATGCGGACCGGCAGCCGGCTGTTCGCGAGTTCGCGCGCGGCGCGCTCGGCCGCCTGGGCGCCGGCCCGATCGCCGTCGAACATCAGCACCAGACCTTCGGTCGCGTACCGCTCGACGGTGCGCGCATGCTCGGCGGTGAATGCCGTGCCGAGCGAAGCGACCGCGCCGCGGAAGCCGGCCAGATGGCAGGCGATGACGTCGGTGTAGCCCTCCATCACCACGATGCGGCGCTCATGCGCCTGCTTCGCCTGATGCAGGCCGAACAGCACGCGACGCTTGTTGAAGTACGGCGACTCCGGCGAGTTGAGGTACTTCGGCGGCTTGTAGTCGCCCTCGCCGTCGCTGCCGGGCGCGCCCGGAACGAGGCGCCCGCCGAAACCGACCGTGCGGCCACGTTCGTCCTCGATCGGGAACATCAAGCGGTGCGCGAAGATCTCGCGGCCGTTGCGCAGCAGACCCGCCGCCTCGATCACCTCGCGCGGCAACTGCTTCTGCTGCACGAACTGCGCGAGCACCCCCGGGGCCGGATGGCACCCGAGCCGCCACGGCCCGATCGCGTCGGCGAGGCCGCGGCGTTCGAGGTAGTCACGCGCCAGCTTGCCGCTCTCGGGAGCGAGCAGCACCTGCTGGAACAGGCCGGCGACAGCCGCCAACGCTTCGTAGGCGTCCGGCCCCGCCTTCGCTTCGCGCCCACCACCACGGAAGACGCCTTCGAGCGAGATCCCGGCGCGCTCGGCGAGCAGTTCCATGGCTTCGCGGAACGACATCCCGTCGCGCTCCATCAGCCAGTTGAAGACGTCGCCCGTCTTGCCGCAGCCGTAGCACTTGAAGTACTGCTCCTCGCGATAGACGTAGAACGACGGCGAGTTCTCGGCGTGGAACGGACAGAGGGCCTGCAGCAGCCGCCCCCGCGGCCGCAGGGGCAGGTAGCTCTCGATCAAGGCGACGATGTCGGTCGCCTCCTTGATGCGGAGCTTGGCGTCCTCGAAACGGTCCATCGGGGGGAAGGGGCGGTGCGGGGAAGTCGAAACGGAGCGGTCGTGGTCGCGCCGTCGACGGGGGTCGACGAGCATCCGCCCGGGGCTGCCCCGGGATTCCGGACACCGAAGGGTAGCCCGCGCGCCGCCGCGAGGCGGTCGATGCGGCAACCCGATCTACGCATGGGCCTGCGTGGGTGCGTTCGCGGGATCGCAAGGGATCGCCGGAAACCAACCGCCGCAGGCCGACCTGACTGCTCCAACCTCCGCATTGCCCTGTGGTGTGGCGCCGATGTCGGCCCACCCCGCGCCGGAACGTCGTGTATGTCCGGGGACGTCTGCGAGTATTGGAACCCGGCAGTGTAGCACGCCCTCGGCACTCGTCAAGAACGCGCCCCGCGGCAGCCTCGACCTCCGCTCGCCGGCGCGCCTCCCACTCGCTGGCGTCAGGCCCTGGCGTCGGTGGGACCGGCGGTTGCCTGCCGCCACCAGTCGACCAACGTGTCGGGCGGCACCTGCTCGGCGCGTTGCGCGAGCGCTGCCGCGTCCAACGGAGGCATCCGCCCGCCGATCGCCGCGACCGCGGGCAGCAACGTCGTGCGCAGCGTCTTGCGTCGCTGCATGAAGACGTGCCGAACGAACTGCAGGAAGCTGGCGCGGTCCCCCGCCGATGCACCGACCAGCGGACCGTCGGTCCTCGCCGTCAACTCGAGCACCGCCGAAGTCACCTTCGGCCGCGGGCGGAACACCTGCGGTGGCACATCCCGCAGCGAGCGCGCCTCGAACAGCGCCTGCAGGCCGGCCGACAGGCCGCCGTAGTCCGGGCTGCCACACCTGGCCGCGACGCGCTGCGCCATTTCCTTCTGCACCAGCAGCACGCAGCGCGCCGGCAGCCGCGGAGCTGCGGCCAGTTCCGCCAGCAATGGCCCCGACACCGAGTACGGTAGGTTGGCGACCACGAGCAGGCGCCCGCCGGGCCGCAGTTCTGCAGCCATCGCCGCAGCCAACTCGGGGTGCAGCGTGCGGCCGCGGCCGCCGAGCGCGTCGGCGTGCAGCCAGGTGATGTTCGCCTGGCCCGCGAGATCGGCTTGGGCCAGCTGCAGCAGGCGCGCGTCGATCTCGACGGCGAACACCGCGCCCGCAACCGCGGCAAGTTCTCGCGTCAAGAACCCGAGCCCGGCCCCGATCTCGACCAGCGTGTCGCCTTGCCCGGCACCTGCCGCCGCGGCGAGCCAGCGGTGCAGGCTCGGATCGAGCAGGAAGTTCTGGCCGAGCACGCTGCTCGGCCGGAACCCGAGACCATCCATGCGGGCACGAAACGCGGCGAACGGATCGCGCCCGGTCACGTCAACCACCGCCGAAGCCGAGTTCGCGCCGCAGCACGTCGAACAACGGACCGTGCGCGCCGGCTGGTGGCAGCGGGTCGGACCAGGCCTCGCGCAGCACGTCGCGGTGGCGGCCACGACGAACGAAGCGCACGAGTTGCTGCACGTCGGCCGCGGTCGGGGTTTCCGGATCGCCCACCAGCGCCACGAGCAGTTCGCGCACCGTCGCGCACAAACGCACCCCGGTGCGGGCGACCCGATCGCCGGCCGGCAGCGCCGACGTCGTCGCGGCGAGCGGGGACTGGTAGTCGGAGCCGAGCACTTCGCGAGGGACATAGACGCCTCCCGCCGCGTGCAGCCAGGCCAACGGCATCAGGCCGCCGGGGCCCTCCCATACGGCGAGCGCGGGCGTTGCCTGCACCACGCGCCGGCATGCGGCGAGGCCACTGACCGGATCGAGCACGCCTGTTGCTGCGCCCTCGGCGGGCCACCACTCGCTCCACCATGCCGGCACCGTCTCGGTCCACTCGCTGACGTTGCCGATCCAATCGTAGGGCTGGTCGCCGCCGGTGCGTCGCCCGGACTCGAAGGTGCCGACCGGCGTCGGCTGGCCGAGCCCGAGTTCGAGCGTGTTGGCCCGCGCCGTGTCTTCGCGTCGTCCCCAGGGGAAGCGGTTCCCGCCGCGGCCACCGACGGCCGCGAACCACCACTCGTCGCTGCGCGGCAGACGCAGGAAGCGCCAGCGCGCGAACGCCCTCGCTTGCAGGAGATCGATCGACGAGATCGGCAGCGACGGATCGCCGACCGCCAACACCGCATCGGCGGCAACGGCGCGGCCCGCGGCCGTCGCCGCGAACGCCGCCCAGTCACCGCGCGTCGCCTCGAAACGATCGAAGAACAGCGCCTGCGAAGCACCGAGCCCTGGGCGCTCGAACAGCACCAGGTCGCGCAGCGACCCGAACCGTCCGGCGCGTGGCGGCGTCACGTCGTCCTCTGCCTTGGCCGGCTCGTCGCACGCTCCAGCGATCAGCAGCGCGGCGGCAAGGCCCGCGACCACGGCAAACCAACGCCAGGACCGATCGCTCACGTATCGAGCATCAAGATCTCGACGCGCCGGTTCTTCTGCCGCGCGGCGTCGTCGTTGCCCTCGACCGCGGGTCGATACTGGCTGTAGCCGGCGACGCTGACGTTCTCGGCCGGCATGTTCGCCGTATCGGTCAGGAAGTCGGCAACCGCCATCGACCGCTCGACCGACAGCCGCAGGTTGGTCTTCCACTGGCTGCGCTGGATCGGCTGGTCGTCGGTGTGCCCTTCGATGCGCACCTTGCGACCACTGAGCTGGCTGGCCAGCTCCCCCAGCGTGCGACGTCCCTGCTCGGAGAGTGCGTTCTGGCCCGGCGAGAACAGCACTCCACCCGCGACGCGGAACGCGTAGCCCTCGCGCGTCTGCACGAGTTCGACGCCGCTCTGCGCCGAGGGCGTGCCTGCGCCATACTTCGCCAGCAGGCCTTCGATGCGCCGCTTCTGGTCGGCGATCCACGCCGCGTCGGCGGCACGACCGGAGAGGTCGCGGTTCTCACCGCGCAGCCGCTCGTTCTCGGCGCTCAGTGTCTTCTGCGATTCGACCAACGCCGCGTTCTGCGCCTGCAGCGCGTTCTTCGCGCCGACGACCTGGCGGTGTGCTTCAGGACTGACGCAGGCTGCCGCGGTGAATGCCGCGACCATCATCAAGGTGTACTTCATGGGATGCCCCCTCGCGTATCGATCCGGGTGACGCGGATGCGACCGACCGGTGGCAGCACCCGCGCGAGCGAACGTAGCCAGCCGCAGCGGCGATTGCCACATCCCGAACGCCGCGCGGAGCGGCAGGCGCACCGCGGTCAGGGGCGGCGGCGGCAGACGACCGGCAGGCCCCAGAGGGGATCCCGCCGGCAGCGGGCGGTCACTTCTTCGGCGCCCAGAACGACGTCAGCGAGCTGTCCTTCGGGTCGGCATCCTGCGCGATGCTGTAGTGGACCAGCGCTGCCCAGATCATGACGAGCGCGCCAACGCAGGCCGCGACCGTGACCCAGGTCGGCTCCTTGCCGGCGGCGGCGGGAGCGGCGCTGACGGGCGCGGAGCGCGCCGGACGGGCGCTGCGCGTCGGCTTCTGCACTTCGACATCGTCTTCCGCGAGCAGCGTGTCCTCTTCGGAGATCTGCTCGGTGACCATGCCGGTGTCGTCCTCGAGCGCGTCGCCCTCGGACAACCGCGCGTCCGCGTCGGACTTCGAACCGAGCGTGGCGATGTCCTCCTTGCGGAACTTCATCGAGTCGCCATCGCGATAGGCGCGGATCTCACCTTCCGAGACCAGCTTCTTGAGCTCTTCGCTGCGCAGCTTGAGCTCGCGCAGCGCCTTCTCGAAGGACAGGAAATCGTCGTTCTTGTCGGACACGGACTACCTCAGGGACGGCTGTGGGACAGAGGGGCTTGCCGGCAACGGGCGGCTGCCTGGGACGGCGGCCACCGGGAACCGGGGGAGGTCGAGGAGCTTACCGACGGCCGGACGAGCGTCCAGTCAGTCCTTGCGGCGGTTGACGTCCGGCTCGAGACCGGTGCCGAGTTCCCCCGGCTCCTTGCGTCCACGCTTGGTGAACAGCTCTTCGAGTCGATCGTACTCGTACTCGCTGCGGTCGTTGTAGCCGCGCAGCTGCAGGTCGAGGTCGATGCGCCGGGCGCCGACCAGCACCACGCGCCGCTGCTCGGCCGAGCCGCCGCGCGCCTCGTAGACGGCGAGCTGCCGCGTCTTGGTGTCGATCAGGTAGAGCACCGAAGTGCCCACGCCGTAGCTGCCGGTGACGGCCAGGAACCCGTTGGCGCTCGCCGAGCCGCCGGACTCCTCGCTGTAGACCAGCTCCGGCCCCGCCGTCGTCGGGGCGGGTGCCGGGGTCGGACTCGGCGGCGCGTTGACGGGGCCACGGCCCTGGGCCGAGAGCAGGCCCGGCACCGTGTGGCCGAGCAGGAAGCACAAACCGAAACCGGCGCCGAGCGCGAGCGTTTGCCGCCAAGACTTCATGTGGGACTCCGGGAGAAGGCGCAGGGGGCGAGCCGTGCGGGGCGGGCACTCTACTGCGGACGCGGGTCGGGTGCGAAGGCCCGCAGCGCCAGCCAGTGCAGCACCTGCCGCAGCGCTTGCGGCGAGGTCGTGAGCCCGGTGTGTCCGGCGGCCACGTGGATCGTGCGCGCCGGGTTCGGCAACGCCGCCTCGCCGACCGCAACGGTGCCGTCGTCGTCCCCCGGAATCGCGGCGTTGCCGCTGCCGATGTCCCCCACGATCGCGCCCGAGCGTGGCAGCCACGGCAGCGGCCGGGCGTGGAACGCGTCGCCGGGCGAGAGCTGCCCGGCGGCGGTCGTTCCCATCGCCCAGCGGAACAGGAACCAGCGCTTGCGCAAGTCGGCGAGCATCGCCCCGCGGTGCGGCGTGCCGAGGTAGACGCACGCCACGGGCTCGACGGCACCCGGCGAACGCAGGTACTCCTCGATCACGAGCCCGCCCATCGAGTGGCCGACGAACCGCCACTCGTGCACCGCGCCGCGGGCCGCGCGGGCTTGGATCACCGCGGCGAGCGACCGGGCGTGGTCCTCGATCGGCGCGCGCGTGCTGGCGTAGCCGACGTTGATGACCTCGTAGCCGTGCGCCTGCAGCGAGCGTTCGAGCCGGCCGAGCGACGCCGCGGTGCGAAACAAGCCATGCTGGAGCACGACGACGCGCACCCGGCCGTCGTCCGGCATGCGCGCCGCGTCGACGACGACCGGCGCACCGACGTTCAGCAGCCAGTCGAACGGCCACGCGATCGGGCCGCCGGTCAGCACCAGCACGAGGCTCGCCACCGCACCCAGGGCCGCCGCGCCGAGCAGACGCCGCCGCCATCGCCGCGGCCGTTCCACGCGATCATCCACCGGCGAGTCCCCGCCAGCCGCTGTGCAGCCGCGGCGACCACGGCAGCGCGCGCAGCACGTCCGCCTCGTGCTGCAGCACCGCCGCGTGGCGCGCGTCGGCGGTCGCCGGCCCGACCAGGCCAGCCGCGAGCCCGACGTAGAGCGGCGCGTGCCGTTCCTCGGCTTGCGCGAGCTCGGCGTAGAAGCCGGCGAGTTCGGCGTCGTGCGCTGCGAACGCGCCGGCGAGCAGGTGCAGCCGTTCGTGGGACCGCGCCTCGATCACCGCCGCGACCAGCAGTTCGTCGGCGAGCCGTTCGGGCATCGTGCGGGAAACCACGGCCTTGAGCTGCTCGGCATACGGCGACGGCTCCAGAGTCGCAGCGTCGATGCCGCGCCGCTGCAGCAGCCGCAGCGTGCGTTCGAAGTGCACGAGTTCCTCGCGCGCCAGCGCGGACAGTTCGCGATGCGCCTCGGCCGCGACCGGCACCCGGAACAGGAACTGCACGGCCGCGGCCGCCGCCTTCTTCTCGAGCTGGGCCTGTTCGAGCAGCAACTCCCGCACGTACGGCCGCATCGACGCGGCCCATGACGGCGGCGTCGCCACGCGCAGTCCGTCGGCCTCGTCGCGCACCATGGTCACGGCCCGCAGCCTACCGGCGCCCTCCTCGCGTGGCGACTCGCGCCGCATCCCGTAGCATCCCGCGCCGCCCATGCCGACCGCACCGGAACCGACGCCCGACCGTTTCTACTTCCGCCAGTGGCTCGCCGGGCGCGACTTCGCGCGCGCGGACGCCGTCGCCGCGCAGATGGCGAACTACGTCTACGCGGTCGGCGATCGGCAGACCGGCGAGGCCGTGCTGGTCGATCCGTGCTACGCCGTCGACGAACTGCTCGGCAAGTGCACGCACGACGGCATGCGCGTCATTGGTGCCCTGGCGACGCACTACCACCAGGACCACGTCGGCGGCGACCTGTTCGGCCAGCAGTTGCAGGGAGTGCGCGAGCTGCTGACGCGCTGCCCGTGCAAGGTGCACGTGCAGCGAACGGAGGCGCCGTGGGTCAAGCGCGTCACCGGCTGCGGTGACGGCGACCTGCAGCTGCACGACAGCGGCGACGTCGTCCAGGTCGGCGCCTTCCCGATCACGTTGATCCACACCCCGGGCCACACGCCGGGCTCGCAGTGCTTCCTGGTGCAGAACCGGCTGCTCGCCGGCGACACGCTGTTCCTGCAGGGCTGCGGCCGCACCTACTTTCCCGGCGGTGACGCGCGCGAACTCTACCGCTCGTTGACGCAGCGCCTCGCCAAGGTAGCCGACGACACGCTGCTGTTCCCGGGCCACGCCTACGACCCGCGCCCGCACGAATCGCTCGGCACGACGCGCGGCAGCAACTTCGTGTTCAAGCCGAAGAGCGAAGCCGAATGGCTGCGCATGTTCGCGAACTGAACGGCCGCGCCGATCCCGTCAGCCGGCCCCGCGGCGCCGCTGCGACGCCTTCTTCAGGATCGCGCGTTCGCGGTCGTCGAGCCCGGCCATGCCGACCTGGTGCACACGCTCGAGCACCGCGTCGACTTCGCGGTCGAGGGCGGCGTCAGCGGCCGCCGCGTTCGCGGCCTGCCGTTCGGCGCGCGCCCGCCGCCAGCGGGTGAACCAACCGGGACCAGGCGGCCCCTTCGTCGTGGTACCGCCGCGCTTCCACGCGTCGGGATCGGGCTCCCACAAGTGGCGCACGCGCGGTTGGTAGATCAGCACGTGCTGCGCCACGCGCCGCTCCTGCAGCGACGCGGAGATGTTGGCGAGGCCCATGACGACGAAGATCGTCCCCCACAGATCCGGCCGCAGCACGCCGAGCAGCACGAACACGCCGCCACCGATCATGCCGAGCGTGGTCACCCACAGCGTCGCGAGGTTGCCGTGCCAACGCAGCGACAGCAGGCCACGCAGCACGCGACCGCCGTCGAGCGGATAGAGCGGCAGCAGGTTGAACAGCATCAGGCCGGTGTTGAGTCCGACCAGGAAGTCGACGGCGATGACCAGCGGGCAACCGTTCCAGCCGTCGATCGCCAGCACGCGGTCCGGCAGCAGCAGCTGCAGCGGCCAGAACACCGCCAGCCACACGAGGTGCACGGCGGGGCCAGCGAGCGACACGCCGATCTCCTCGCGCGGCGACGCGGGCCGCGCCCCCATGTGCGCGACGCCGCCGAGCGGCGACAGGGTGATCAGGTCGGTGCGCGTGCGCCAGCGCCAGCCGGCGGCGATGTGGCCCATCTCGTGGGTCCAGATCACGACGAACAGACCGACGAACCAGATCGTGATCCACGCCAGCGCTTCGAGCCCGTTCGCCGCGAACGGCGCCAGCCGCTGCAGGAAGATCAACGGCATCAGCAACGCCGCGATCCAGTACATGCGCACGTGCACGCCGAAGAACGTGCCGACCGCGAACGTCTTGAGGACCAGCCGCAGGAACGCGCCGAGGCGCCCGGGTCCGTAGTAGACGTCGTCGTGGTTCACGCGGCGCGCATCGTAGCAGCATGGCACGGCGCGCCAACCGCAGGGCGACCGAGGCCCGTGTCAGGCCGGACCGCGGCGCCGTTCCTCGAGTTCCTCGAGCGTCTTCGGCCAGTCCTTCTTCAGCAGCGTCGACAGCCCACGATCGGCCAGCAACCGCCCGCCGCACTGGCAGCGCGCGCAGTAGTTGCACTCGTTGGCCGCGTAGCGGATGCGCTGCACCCGGGCGCCGCAGTCGGGGCACGGCTGGCCGTAGCGACCGTGCACCGCCATCCCCGGGCGGAACGCCGTCACCTTGCTCGGGAACCCGTCGCCGACCTCCCCGCGCAGCACCGCGGTCCAGTGGTCGAGCGTGCCGACGATCGCCGCGCGCAGCCGTTCGATCGCGTCGTCGTCGAGCGCCGAGGTGAGGGCGACCGGCGACAACCGCGCGCGATGCAGGATCTCGTCGGAATAGGCGTTGCCGATGCCGCTGAACAACGTCGGGTCGGTGAGCGCGCGTTTGAGCGTGCGGTTCTCGGCGCGCAGCCGCTCGCGGAACGCCGCTGCACTCGCCCCGTGCACCTCGAGCCCGCCGCGGTCGAACGCCGCGAGCCCGGCACGTCCGACGAGCACGTGCAGCGAAGCGCGCTTCTTCGTCGCCGCTTCGGTCAGCACCAGCGTGCCGCGCGTGAAGTCGAACGCCGCGAGTTCGATGCGCGACGGCACCGGCTTGCCCCGCGGATGCCACTGCAGCCGCCCGGCGATCATCAGGTGCAGCACGAGCAGGTGCTCGTCGTCGAACGTGAACACCAGCCGCTTGCCGAGCCGTTCGACCATGCGCAACGCCCGGCCGTGCAGGCTCTCGGGCGCGGGCGACACCGAGCGCAGCACGAACGGACTGCGCAGGCGCAGCTCACGCAGCACGTCGCCGCCGAGCAGTGCCTGCAGCCGCTCGCGGTACACCGTGACGTCGGGCAGCTCCGGCATCTACTTCACGACCGCGAGCATCACGTCGTCGATCCACAGCTCGCCGCCGTGCATCATCACGATCTGCACGATGGCGCGCGACGCGCCCTTCGCCGGCCAGTCGCGCTCGAAGCGCTGCCACTTGCCATCGGGCGGGAACGCGACGAGCCGGCCATCCGCGTGCACGACGCGGTCCTCGTCGTCGTAGAGCAGCACGTTCACGAACGCATTGCCGACGCCCTTGCACTTCGCCTGCAGCGAGGCGACGACGCGACTGCCCGGCGGCAATTCGACTTCCTGCCGCAGCAGGTCGAGCGGCGCCTCCCCGGTCTTCTGCAGCTGCAGCGCTCGCTTGCCGGTGCGCTTCTCGTCGTCGACGACCTCGGCGCGCCAGCGGCCGCTGTTGGCGACCTCGTTCCAGCCCTGCAGGCCGTCCTCGAAGCCGGGGTTCACCAGCAAGTTCACCAGCTTGCCCGGACTGCTGGCGACCGGACCCGGCGGCCAGTCCGGCTTGCCCGCGGGCTCCTTCGACAGCAGCCACCGCAGGCCGTCGCGCAACCTCGCCTCGGGCCGTTCCGGCCAGCCGTGACCACCGTCGTACGTCGTGACGCGCACGATCGCTCCCGCCTTCACCAACTCCGCGTAGGCCTTGCGACAGTGCGAGAACGCCGTCTGCTGGTCGGCCGGCGAGTGGTCGAGCAGGTAGCGCTTGCCCTTCACGGCGGCCAGTTCGAGTCCACGCGGCCAGGTCGACATCGCCACGTAGGCGCGCGCGAACGGCGCGTCCTTCTCGGCGAGCAGCGGCTGGATCGCCATGCCGCTCGACGACCAGCCGACCACCACGCGCCGCTCCGGGTCGATCGTGTACTCGGCCTCGACGGCGGCGACGACGGCGCGCACGTACTGCGATGTCGTGTACTGCATGCCCTTGCCATCGCCGTCCTTGACCGGCCAGACGATCGTCTGGTCGTCGCTCCACTTCACCGCGGCGAGCATCACGCCGACGCAGTCGGCAGGTGCTTCTGCCAGCAGCACGCTCTCGACCCACGGCAGGAACTCGCGCGTGCCGGGTCCGCCCGGCAGCACGACCACGAGCCCGGCCGGCTTGCCCGCCTTGCCGGCGCCGCTGCTGCGCGGCGGCACGAGGAACCAGCTGCTCTTCGGCAGCGCGTCGATCGTACGTTCCGCGGCGCGCTGGCCCTGCGCGCGGGGCGATGCAGCCAGGGTCATCGCGACGACGAGGAACACCCAGGCGAGGAGGTGCACCACCGGACTCTAGCAGCCCGGCGCAGAGCCGCCGAGCCACGCCGCCGAGCGCCGCGCGCGCCTGACCACGAACGCATGGCCGAGACCGCACTGCGCCGGCGCTTCTGCGACGCGCTGCTAGCCAAGGGCCACGAGGTTCCTATCGTGCTCGCCGCGCATGTCCTTCCCTGAGCCCTTCTACTCCTGGCGCCCACACCCCTGGCACGGCATCTCCCCCGGCCCACAGCCGCCGGCCCTGGTCCAGGCCTACATCGAGATCACGCCGTTCGACCTCGTGAAGTACGAGATCGACAAGGTCTCGGGGTTCCTGCGCGTCGATCGCCCGCAGCGCACCAGCAGCCAGCCGCCGAGCCTGTATGGCTTCGTGCCGCGCACGCTGTGCGGGCGCGCCGTCGGCGCCCTGACGCCCGGCGCGCAGAAGGGCGACGGCGATCCGCTCGACATCTGCGTGCTCAGCGAGCGGCCGATCACCGCGCGCGAGATCCTCGTCAAGGCCAAGGTGATCGGCGGCCTGCAGATGCTCGACGGCGGCGAAGCCGACGACAAGATCGTCGCGGTGCTGACCAGCGACTTCGTCTGGGGCGAGGTCGACGACCTGGCGCAACTGCCGGCGGTCCTGGTCGAACGCCTGCGCCACTACTTCTCGACCTACAAGCTGCTGCCCGACACCGCACCGCTGCCGATCGCGCCCTACGACAAGCGCCGCGCGCACCAGGTCGTCACGGCGGCGATGCAGGACTACCACGAGGTCTACGGCGGTCCGCCGCCGAGCTGAGCCGCAGCAGGGCCGGCAACGGCACCAGGGCCGCGAGCAGCGCGCCGACCAGCGACACCACGACCAGGAACCCGAACGTCGCGGTGCCGCGGAAGCCGCTGCCGAGGATCGTCGCGAAGCCGACCAGCAGCAGCAGCGTCGTGACCACGACCGGCCGCCCGGCCGTCGCCAGCATCGCCTGCGCGGCCACGTCGGGGGTCGCGCCGAGGCGACGTTCCTCGCGCCAGCGCGCCAGCAGGTGGATCGCGTCGTCGATCATCAGGCCGAACGCGATGCAGAACGCGATCACGGTCAGCGGCCGCAGCGTGATGCCCATCGCCGCCATGACCGCGAGCACGGCGAGCATCGGCAAGAGGCACGCCGTCATCGCCACCAGGGCCTGCCGCATGTCGCGGCACTGCAGCCAGACCAGCAGGAAGACCAGCGCGATCGAGCCGCAAAACGACCACTCGAGGTCGGACGTCATGCGCAGCACCTGTTCGGTGCCGACGCGCTGCATGCCCGCCAGCGACACCGACAACGCCGGCAGGTCGGCGGCCAGCCGCGAAACCGCCGCGGCGAACGCCTGCCACGCCACCGTGCCGAGGTCGCCACGGAACACCAGCACGCGCGCCGTCGCGCCGTCGGACGACAGCATGCCGGCAGGCAGCGACCGCGCACCGTTCAGCACCTGCAGCAGGAGCGGCGGCACGCCGTCGGCGAACAGGTCGGCGATCGACAGCGTGCGGGTGATGCCCGGCTCCTGCTCGAGCCGCTGGCACAACGTCGCGAGCTGCGCGCGCTCGTCGCGGCCGAACCCGTCGCGCGTCGCGACGACGATCTCCGCCGGCATGATGCCGACGAAGCGCTGCTCGTACCAGTGCATCTGCTGCATCACCGGCGAGTCGGGCCACAGGTCGGCGGTGATGCGATGCTCGGTGACGACGCGCGTCGCGCCGAACGCACTCACGGTGAAGACCGCAGCCGTGGCGAACAGCCAGTTGCGCGGCCGATGGCGCTGGCACCACTGGCTCGCGCGCACGATCCACGCCGCCGGATCCACGGGTCGGCGGCCAGCCGCCGACCGCACCCACGACAGCGCCGCCGGCAGGATCGCCATCGTGTAGAGCCAGGCGAAGGCCATGCCGGCCGCCGCGAACACACCGAGCCACCGCAGGTCGACCAGCGCAGCGGTGACCAGGGTCAGGAACCCGACGATGGTCGTCAGCGACGTCATCAAGCACGGCACGAACATCGCCGCGAAGGTGCGCGCCGCGGCCGCGCGAGGATCGCCGTCGAGAGCGCGTTCTTCGAGGAAGCGCCCGACCAGGTGCACGCCGTCGGCGACCGACATGCAGAGCAGCAGCGTCGGCAGCGTGCTGGTCAGCATCGTCATCTGCACCCCGCAGGCCGCCATCAGCCCGAGCGTGCTGACGAGCGTCAGCGGCACGACTGCCAGCGCCAGCAGTGCTAGCGCCCAGTGCGGCACCAGCCAGAACAGCAGCACCGCCGAAACCGCGGTGCCGATCGGGAGGAAGCGCGCCATGTCGGCCCGCACGAGCCGGCGGCTCTCGGCGGTGTGGTAAGGCAGGCCGCACAACCGCAGGTCGCGCTCCGCAGCCGCTGCGGTTGCACGCATGCGCCCGAACAGTTCCGCCATCGCCTCGCCGCGAAACCCCGGTCGCAGCACCACGATCCCGGCGACCGACGCGCCGTCGCGCCCCACCAGCAGCTGCCGCCACGTCGCCGACGCGGCGATGCGTTCGACCTCGTCGGGACGTACGCCGGGCACCGGAGCGTTGGCCAGCGACAGCACACGCTCCACCTCGCGCTCGCCCTGCAGCGCGTCGCCGAACTGGCGCAGCCGCGCGACCGACTCCGCCGAAGTCGGGGCCGGCTCGTCCCAGCCGAACAGCAGCAGACGATCCGGGTGGTCGAACTCGCCGCCGGCGTAGTGCGCCATCGCCCGCTGCAGCTCGGGGTCGTCGCTCTGGAAGAACCCGTCGACCTGGAAGCCGACGCGCAACGACGGCAACCAGAACGCGAAGGCCGCCGCACCGAGGATCGCCAGCGCGAGCACGGCAAGGCGCCAACGCACCAGGAGCATGCCGAGGCGCAGCAGGAACGGCGAGGGCGCGGGCAAGTGCCGCAGTCTAGGCGGCGAGTCGCGGGTGGCTATGCTCGCGCGCGATGCCGTCGCCTGCGTCCGAACCGCCCGCCCACCGCGGCCCCTTCAACCCGCGGATGCACCAGGGCGGCAAGCTGTCGTTTCGTAGCCGCGTGCAGGACGGCGCCGACGATCCTGGCGATCGCCTGGTCCACGGCGGGCAGGACCCGCCGCGCCTGCGCGACCTCGTGCCCGAGGACTGCGACGACGTCGAGATCGAGATCGGCCCGGGCAAGGGCGCGTTCGTGCTCGCGGCCACCGCGGTGAAGCCGACGACGTTCCTGCTCGGCATCGAGGCCGCGGTCGGCTACGCCAGCCTCGCCGCGACCAAGCTGCACGCGACCGGCCGCACGAACGGCAGGTTCCTGGTCGACAACGGCAAGCTGTTCCTGCAGGACCGCGTCGCGCCCGGCGAACTCGCGGCGGTGCACGTCTACTTCCCCGACCCCTGGCCCAAGCGTCGCCACCAGGGCCGCCGGTTCTTCACTCCCGACGTGGTGCCCGTACTCGCGCGCGCGCTGCGCAGCGGCGGCCACTGCTACGTCGCCACCGACAACGCCGCCTACGCCGGCCAGATCGTGCGCGTGCTCGGCAGCGCGGTCGACTTCGCGCGCGACGAAGCCGAGGAAGAACGGGTGCTGGCGGCAGGCCCCGGCTTCGCGTTCACGCCGACGAACTTCGAACGCAAGTACCTGGAAGAGGGCCGCGTGATCCGTCGCTACGCGTTCCGGCGGCTCGGCCGATGAGCGCCTGGGTCGACGTCGGCGCGCTGGCCGACCTGAAGTTCGCGCCCGGCGCCCCGGTGCAGCTCCACGGGCAGTGGCTCGCGTTGTTCCGGCTCGGCGACGAACTGGTGGCGATCGACAACGCCTGCCCGCACGCGAGTGCGCCGCTGTGCGACGGCACGGTGCTGGACGGCAAGGTGGTCTGCTACCTGCACTGCTGGGAGTTCGACCTGCGCACGGGTGCTTGCGACGTCGGGGCCGAATGGAACGTCGCCACCTACGCGGTGCGCGTCGACGCCGGCCGCGTGCTGGTCGATTGGCCCGGGCCGCCGCGGCGCTAGGCGAACGCGCCGCGGGTCACTGCGAGCGGGTGCCGGGCTCCCACTCGACCACGAGCGGCTCGCCCGGGCCGACCTTGCGGTTCTTCTTCACCCGCCGGCCGTCGTGGAGCACCCACACCGGTTCGCTGCCGACCCACTCGACGTCGCGAACGTGCGCGCGCAACTCGGGGTCGGGACACTCCAGGCTGCCGTTCGCCGCCGGCGCGATCGCCCGCAGCGCGACCGCATTCACGGCCTCCGGCTGGCGGTGCGTCGACCGCACGGCGACTGCCGGCAGTCCCGCCCGCGCCGCGAGATCCCCACCGTCGGCGGCCGGCGCCACACCGCCGGCCAGGCGACCCGTCGCCGGAGGGGCTTCGCTCGCGGGCGGCGCCGCCCCCTGCCGAGGCGCGGCAGCGGCGCCGTCCTTCCATGTGCCGCGGAACGGATTGCCGACGGCCAGTGCCGCGAGCAACACCGCCACCGCGAGCCAGAGACACAGCTTCTGCTGCATGGAAGGGCCGAACAGACTACGCGACCAACGCGGCCACGCCGACGGGTTTTCCGCCGCCGATGCCATCGGCAGCACGGCTCGCTTTCCTGTTGCCGCGGGGGTGCCTAGGATCGCCCGCTTCGCTCCTGTCCGAGGACCCTTGACCGACGGTATCGACCCCGACCGCCTGCAGAAGCTCGTCGCCATGCGGCAGGCGCAGCTAGACCCCTTCCCAGCGCGAGTTGCGCGCGGCCAGCCGGTGGCCGAACTGCTGTCGGATTTCGCAGCACGCACCGGCCAGATCGCCACCATCGCCGGGCGCCTGGGCGTCGTGCGCGACTTCGGCAAGCTGCGCTTCGCGCATCTGTCCGACCGCAGCGGCTCGCTGCAGGTCGGCTTCCAGCGCGACCGACTGCCGCCGGAGTTCTGGGCGAACCGCAAGCAGATCGAGGGCAACGACCTGGTCAGCGTGACCGGCGAACTCGGCACCACGCAGAAGGGCGAACCCACCCTTTGGGCGACCGAGGTCGTGCTCGCGTGCAAGGCGCTGCGGCCGGCCCCGGAGAAGTGGCACGGCCTGACCGACACCGAGCAGCGCTACCGGATGCGCTACGTGGACCTGTTCGCGAACCCCGACGTGCGCGCCAGCTTCGCGATGCGCAGTCGGATCGTGCGCGAGGTGCGCCACTACTTCGACGGCCTCGGCTACCTCGAGGTCGAGACGCCGATCCTGCAACCGATCTTCGGTGGCGCCGCCGCGCGGCCGTTCGTGACGCAGCACAACGCGCTCGGCATGCAGCTCTACCTGCGCATCGCGCCGGAGCTGTACCTGAAGCGCCTGCTCGTCGGCGGCATGGAGCGCGTCTACGAGATCGGTCGCGTGTTCCGCAACGAGGGCATCAGCACGCGCCACAATCCCGAGTTCACGATGCTCGAGAGTTACGAGGCGTGGGCCGACTACCGCGACATCATGGCGCGCGTCGAAGGGCTGTTCGCGCACCTCGTCGGCGCGGTGCTCGGCGGCAACGGCATGGTGCGCTTCCGCGAGCGCGACTACGACCTGCGGCCGCCGTTCCAGAAGGCGCGCTACCTCGACCTGTTCGCGCAGCAGAATCCCGGCGTCGACTGGTTCGACCACGGCTCGTGCACGCGCCGCGCGCGCGAACTCGGCCTCAAGACCGACGGCATCGCGCCGAGCAAGCTCGCCAACGATGTCTTCGAAGCGACGGTCGAGGACACCCTGCAGGGCCCGATCTTCGTGCACGACTACCCGGTCGCGATCAGTCCGCTGGCCAAGCGCATGCGCGAGGATGCTCGCGTGACGGAGCGCTTCGAGCTGTTCGTCGCCGGCATGGAGCTCGGCAACGCCTTCAGCGAACTCAACGACCCGCTCGACCAGGAGCAGCGCTTCCGCGAGCAGGTCGCGCACAAGGACGAGGAGACGCCGGGCGAAGTCGACGTCGACTACGTGCAGGCACTCGAGTACGGCATGCCGCCCGCCGGTGGGCTCGGCATCGGCATCGACCGACTCTGCATGCTGCTGTCGGGCAGCGCGTCGATCCGCGACGTCGTGCTGTTCCCGCTGCTGCGCCGTCTCGACGCCACGCCTCCGGCCGCCGACGCCCCGGCCCAGGCGCCGTGATCGCCGCTGCGGCTCCGTTCCTGGCGCGCCGCTACCTGCTGACGCGGCGCATCAACCTGCTCGGCGTGCTCGGCGTCATGTTCGCGGTCTGGGCGATCGTGCTCGTCGACAGCGTGTTCACCGGCTTCGTCAGCCAGATCCGTGCCGACGTCCGGAGTGGTGCGGTCGACCTGCTGGTCACCGACCTGCCCGCCGACACGAGCTACGAACGGCTGCGCCCCGCGTTGGTCGACGACGCGGTGGTCGCGACCGCGCCGCGGCTGCGCCACCACGGCCTGATCAAGCCGGTGAACGTCCGTCGTGGCGGCGAACGTCCGGTGGCCAGCGCCGAGGTCGACTTCGACCACACCCTGAACGGCTTCGCCCTGCTGCTCGGCATCGACCCGGCCACCGAGGAAGCCGTCAGCGGCCTGCGGCATTGGCTCGCACGCGGCCCCGAAGAACTCGAGACGCGGCACGCCGGCACGTTCTGGCGTTCGCCGGTGCTCGACGAGCCGGACGCCGAGCGCCGCGCGCAGCTCCTGATGCCCGACGCCGACGAATGGCGCGCGCGACGGCGCAGCGGCCTGCCCGCGGACCACGACCGCGACCAGCACCGGAGCCAGTGGCCCGGCGTGCTGTTCGGGTGGCAGCGCATCCGGCGCCTCGGCTGGTTCGCCGAGGCCGAGCCGTTCGACGTGACGTGCGCGTCGTTCCCCGGCGGCGACGCGCCGGCGGCCGTGCACACCCATTCGCTGCGCAGTGCGTTCGCCGGCACCTTCGCGACCGGCCACCGCGCCTTCGACGAGTCGACCGTGCTGCTGCCGATCGAGACGTTGCGCACGCTGCTCGGCAACGACGCCGCCGATCCCGCCAGCATCGATCTGGTGACCGACGTCGCGGTGCGGCTGCGCGCCGGGCTCGGCACGGGCGCGATCGCCGACGCCAAGGAACGGTTGCGCCGCGCGGTGCAGCAGACACTCCCGGCCGGCAGCGGCCCCTGCCTCGTGCTCGACTGGGAGGAACAGAACCGCACCTTCCTGTCGGCCGTCGCGCACGAACAGGGGATGATGCAGTTCGTGCTGTTCGTGGTGATGCTCGTCGCCGCGTTCGTGATCTACGCGACCCTGCACATGATGGTCGTGCAGAAGGTGAAGGACATCGGCATCCTCGCGAGCCTCGGCGCCTCGCCGCGCAGCATCGGCGCGGTGTTCCTGCTCGGCGGCTTCGCCGTCGGCCTCGCCGGAACCGGCCTCGGCGTGATCGCCGGCGTCGTC
Organism: Planctomycetes bacterium UBA2386; assembly: GCA_002343845.1. The sequence goes on from DDSQ01000125.1 coordinate 77,201, forward strand.
TCGGCGCGCTACCTCAACACCGCCAACGACTGGCTCTACGCGAACTTCGGCGTCGAGCTGTTCCCGCGCATCATGTTCGACCTGCGCGCCGTGCCGTGCGACCTGCAGCCGTCCTGGGTCGCGACCGTCGCGATCGGAGCGCTGCTGCTCGCGCTGCTCGTCGCCTACGTGCCGTCGCGCAAGGCCGCACGGCTCAATCCCGTCACCGCCCTCGCCCACGAATGAACGCCCCCGTCCTGCAGGCCTGCGCGGTCCACAAGCACTACCGCCTCGGCAAGCGCGAGATCCCGGTGCTGCGCGGGATCGACCTGTCCGTCGCCGCCGGCGAAACCGTCGCGCTGCTCGGCGCCTCGGGTGCCGGCAAGTCGACGCTGCTGCACGTGCTCGGGCTGCTGGATCCGCCGAGCAGCGGCGAGGTGCGCTACGACGGGCGGCGGGTCGACGCGCTGCCGATCGGCGAGCGGGCGCTGTTGCGCCACCGCCATGTCGGCTTCGTGTTCCAGTTCTACCACCTGATCCCCGAACTGACCGCGCTGCAGAACGTGCTGCTCGCGCGCATGATGGACTGCTCGTTGTTCGCGTACTGGCGGCGACGCCGCGAAGTCCGCGCGGCGGCGACCGCCATGCTCGAGCAGGTCGGGCTCGGCGAACGGCTGCACCACCGGCCCGCCGAGTTGTCGGGTGGCGAACGTCAACGCGTCGCGATCGCCCGCGCCCTGCTCGCCGATCCGAAGGTCGTGCTCGCCGACGAGCCGACCGGCAACCTCGACTCGACGACGGCCGACGGCGTGGTCGACCTGATGTTCACGATCCAACGGCAGCGCGGCCTGGCGTTCCTGCTGGTCACGCACGACGAGGAACTGGCGGCCCGCTGCCACCGCATCGTGCGCATGAAGGACGGGCAGGTGGTGTCCGGGTGAGTGCGCTGCCGAACACCCCGCGCGAGGCAAGGACCACCTCGGCGCTGCTGGCGCAGCGCGCCTACGGCCCGTTCCTCGCGCTGCGTTACCTGCTGACGCGACCGATCAACCTGCTCGGCATGGGCGGCATCACGATCAGCGTCTGGGCGCTGGTCGTGGTCGTCTCGCTGTTCAGCGGCTTCCTCGCGGTCGTCGAGAAGCACGTGCACGCCGCGACCGCCGACGTGGTCGTCGGCGACCTGCCGCCGTGGGCACGCTGGTCGGAGTTGCGGGCGGCGATCGCCGACGATGCCAACGTCGCCGGCCAGACGCCCCGGCTCGTGCACTACGGCCTGCTGCTGCGGCCCGGGCACCGGCCGCCGCCCGCCCCCTTGCCCGGCCGCGGGGCGCTGCACGGCGGCGATCAGCCGTTCCTGATCGTGCAGGGAATCGACCCGGCCACCGAGGCGACCGTGACCGGCTTCTCCTCGTGGCTCGTCAATCCGGAGATCCCCGTCCCGATGCGCGCCACCGCGCCGGTGCTCGCCCCGCAGAACGGCCTGCCGACGGTGCTCGTCGGCCTGCAGCGCATGCGCCGCGAAGGGCTCGCCGTCGGCGATCGTGTGGTACTGACGACCGCGCACCTGCAGGACGACGGGCAGGGCCGCCTGACGCCGGCGAAGCTCCAGATCGAACTGGTGGTCGGCGGCGCGTTCCAAACCGCGCACGGCGGCTTCGACGGCAACACGGCGTTCGTCGCGATCGACACGCTGCGCAAGCACCTGTTCCCGAGCGAACCCGACGCCGTGCAGGAGATCGCGGTGCGCGTGCACGACGAGAGTTCGCTCGTCCCCACCGCCGAGCGCCTGCAGCGCGCCGTCACCCGCGCCGTCGAACGCGACCAACGCGGCTACGGCCGGGTCGAGACCTGGCGCGAGAAGAACGGCCTGTTCCTGGCCTCGGTCGCGCACCAACGCGGCCTGATGCAGATCGTGCTGATCGTCATCATGGTCGTCGCCGCGTTCCTGATGCTGGCGACGCTGTCGATGATGGTGACCGAGAAGGTCTCCGACATCGGCATCCTGACAGCACTCGGCGGCACGCCGCGCGGCGTCGCTGCGGTGTTCCTGAGTTGCGGCACGGTGGTGACGCTCTGCGGCATCGCGTTCGGCACGGGCCTCGGCGTCGTCACCGCGATCTGGCTCGAGGAAGTGCGCCAGGCGCTGCGCTGGCTGACCGGCATCGATCTGTTCCCGGTCGAGGTCTACAACCTCGACCGCGTGCCGTGCGCGATCGACCCGTGGTGGCTGCTGCAGGTCGCCGGCATGGCGCTGGCGATCGGACTCGTGGTGTCGACGGTGCCGGCGTGGCGCGCGGCGCGGCACGACCCGCTCGTGTCGCTGCGCGGTGCCTGACGGCCCGCTACGCTGCGGCGATGCGCTGGTGCCTGCTCGTGCTGCTGCCGCTCGGCGCCTGTGCCGGGCTGCACGCGCCGCGCGAACGTTCGCCGCTGGCGGGCATCGCGCGCGTGCTCGCCCTCGATCTGTCGTCGGCCGCCGCGAGCCGGCGCGCGGCGAGCCTGTCCCGCGTCGGCGCGTTCGCGACCGGCGACGTGCGGCAGTGGCAACCGTTGCACACGCCGAACGCACTGCTGGCCGCCGAAGGCGAGCGGCCGCGCCAGGCGCTCGACGACCTCGGCGGCCTCGTCCAAGGCGAACTGGCGCGACGGCCGACCGTGCCCGAACCGCTGCTGCCGAGTGGCCCGGCGTTCGGCCAGCATCTCGCCGATGGCGCCTTCACCGCCGGGACGCTCGTCATTCCGACTCGGCCGCTGCCCGAGATCGACGACCGCCGCCACCGCACCGATCCCAACGACGATCGGCCCGAGGCATCGTGGTGGCAGCGACTGCGCCGGCGCCTGCGACTGTGAGGACCGAGCGCGGCGCGACGAACGCGTGACTCGCGCCACGGGCAAGGGAGCCGTAGAACGCGCGCCCACTCCGATCCGTCCCGAGGACCTGCCCTTGATCACGACTCCGCCCGCCGCTCCGTTCCGGTTTTCCCAGGTGCTGGCGCTCGCCGCCGCATTCGCCGCCGTCACGGCGCTGCCAGCACAAGCCGAGCTCACGAAGGACCGCGCCGACGGTGCTGCGGCAGTGACGATCGCGCAGTGCAAGGAGTGGCTCGGCACGCTCGCGAGCCCCGAGTTCGAAGGTCGCGGCACCGGCCAGCCCGGCTACGAGAAGGCCGCGAACTACGTCGCGGCGCACTGGAAGGCGCTCGGCCTGGAAGCGCGCGGCGAGAACGGCAGCTACTTCCAGCACGTGCCGTGGGCCACGACCAAGGTGGTCGCCGACAAGACGCAGGTCGTGTTCAAGAAGGGCGACGCGGTCGTGCTGACGATTCCGGCGGAGCAGCTCGCCGGCAGTGCGTCGGCCTCGATCACCGGTGCGGGCGAGGTCGTCCTGGTGACGTTCGACGCCCCCGAGGGCCGTGGTCGCGGCCAGGGGATCGAGGTCCCGGCGCTGAAGGACCTCGAGCAGGTCGACCTCGCTGGCAAGGTGGTCGTCGTGCACGTGCGCGCCGGCAAGGACGGCAACGCGCGCAGCCAGGCCGGAGCGCAATTCGCCGCGATCACCGCGCTGTCGGGCAAACGCGCCGCGGCGGTGCTGTTCGCGACCACCGAGCCAACGCGCGGTGGACTGCAGGGCCGGCGCGGCATGGGCCGCCGCAGCGGCAACACCGCGGCCGCCGCGACCGGACGTTCGCCGGGTGCCGTGACGTTCGGCGGCGACCAGTGGGCCCAGTTCTTGAACGCCGCTGCCGTCACGCCCGACGCGCTGGCGAGCGCCCCACTGACCCAGCCGACGGGCGTCACCGCATCGGTCGCGATCACCGTCGAGGAGACCAACGCGCCGGCGATGAACGTCTTCGCGGTGCTGCCCGGCAGTGATCCCAAGCTGCGCGACGAGTACGTCGTCATCGGCAGCCACCTCGACCACCTCGGCCGCCGCGGCGACGTGATCAGCCCCGGCGCCGACGACGATGCGTCGGGCACCACCGGCGTGATGGCCGTGGCGAGCATGCTCGCGAAGAACCCGGTGCGGCCGGCCCGCAGCATCCTGTTCGTCTGCTTCGCCGGCGAGGAGAACGGACTCGTCGGCTCGGCCTACTTCGTCGACAACTGCCCGATCCCGCTGTCGTCGATGGTCGCCGAGCTGCAGATGGACATGATCGGCCGCGACGAGGAGGAGAACATGGAGGGCAACCGCGGCGAGAAGGCGGAGGACAACCGCAACTCGATCCACCTCGTCGGCACGCAGAAGCTCGCACCGTCACTGCACACGCTCTGCCTGCAGAAGAACGAGGCCGCGAAGTTCGACCTCGAGTACGACCAGGAAGGGATGTTCGGCCGCAGCGACCACGCCAACTTCGCCAAGAAGGGCGTGCCGGTCGCGTTCTTCTTCACCGGCTTGCACCGCGACTACCACCAGCCGAGCGACACCCCCGAGAAGATCCACTACGAGAAGCTGCTGCGCGTCGCGACCTGGGTCTACGACATCGCGTTCGAGCTGGCGGCCCAGCCGGGCCGCCCGGAGATCGAGCCGGAACTGTGGGCGAAGTACCGGGCCGGCTCGCGCAACCAGGCGCCCGAGCAGCCGGCGGCGCCGATGGCGAAGGCGAAGGCCGCGGGCGACGGGCGCTGAAGCGCGCACGAACGCGGTCACGACGACAGCGTCCGACCGCGGCGGGCAACGAGCGAACGCTCCGCCGCGCGCGCCCGCCCTCGTCGCTCAGCGGCCCCGCGGCGGCGCCGCCAGGACCTCGGCAATGCGCGACGCGACCCACTGGTTGCCGGCGGCCGACATGTGGCCCTGGAAGTAGCGCTGCTTGAGGCCCGGATCCGTTGCCGCCAGCAGGTCGAACTCGGCCTGCAGGTCGAGCCATGGCACCGCCGACGCGTTCGCATGCGCGATCAGGGCACGCCCGTCCTCACGCCCTTCGGCACTCGGCTCGGCGACGTCCTGCAGCACGAGCAGCAGGGCGACGTGCCGCTCCCGGCAGGTCGCGGCCAACCGATCCAACAGCTTCGCCGCGATGGCGCGGCCGCGCCCCCGCGGATGCGCCACGACCTCGCGCGGGTCACCGACCCACCACGTCGGGGCGACGTTCCAGAACACGGTGTCGCAGAGCGCACTGTGGCCGAGCAGCCGCCGCGCCCACTGCCGATCGAGCGCGCTGCGGTCGCTGTCGGGCACGGGCACGTTCTTCAGCACGAGTTCGCCGTCGACCAGTTCGAACCACGGCACCTCGGTGAACCGCTTGCTCAGTTCGCAGCGTTTGATGTCGTCGGGGATCACGCTGGCGACGAGCGTGGCCACCGGAAGCGCCGCCAGGAGCCGCTCGGCCCGCAGCACCGTCTGCGCAAAGCTGTAGCCGAACACACCGCCGTTCCAGACCGGGCGTCGCAGTTGACGCTCGAGCGCCGCCGGCCAGGTGTCGGCGTCGCCGACCTGGTCGCCGAAGGTGAACGAATCGCCGACGGCCAGCACGCCCGGCCCAGCCGGCCGAGGCTTCGGACCGTTGTTGCGCAGCGTGTCGCCGTCGATCGACACCATGACGCCCCATCGGTTCTCGGCACTGGCGAAGCCCGGCCGCGGCACGTAGCCGAGCAACGGGTCGTGCGCCGCGGGATAGCCGCGTCGGATCAGATCGATGCGCTGGTCGCGGTAGCTGCCGGTGGTCACCGGCGCGAACGCGTGCCGCTCGCGGAACGAACGCGCGAGCAGTTCGCCGACCGCGAGCAGCGCCAGCAACGGCACGGCCGCGAACACGACCTTCTTGCGCCGGCTGAAGCGGCGCGGCAACGGTTGGTTCGGGTCCATCGGTGGCGCTGCGATCGTATCGGCCGCCCGGCCGCGCGACGGGCCGCGGATCGCCGGCGGTCGCCGGGGCAGCGTCAGAGGCCGCGATCGTGCGGCCCGCGCACGGCGAGCGGCGGCCCGAGGATTTCGTTGAGCACGACGACGCGCTTCAAGTCGTCGAGCGAGTAGCGGCTCTTCGACACGCGGCGCTGCGGACCGTCGTGCACCCGGCCGCCGAGGTTGCCGAGTTCCTGGCCGAGCACGTGCTCGCCGACGCGCCCACCCACGGCGGCGCGGTGTTGGATCGACTCGCCGACGTGCGGATCGACGTGCCGAGGCAGCCGCGGCCCGCTGGTGGTCGGCACCACCGGCACCGGTGGTCGCTCGGCCTCGGGGACGTCGCGGCGGATCGGCAGCGGGCGGCGGCGCGGCAGCGGCGGCGGCGGGGCAGGCGCCGGCTCGGGCTCGGACGCTGGCGTCTCGATCGGGACCTCGCGGTAACCCGCCGGCGACGTCTCGCGGTCGGGGCCGCCCGCACCGCCACGCAGCAGCCGTTCCATTTCGCGCTCGATCGACTCGGCGGCCGTGTCGGGCAGCCGCGAGTCGGCGGCGGGCGCCGGATCGCTCGCCGGCTCGGGACGGGGCATGCGGCCGCCGCGCGTGCGCTCTTCGGCACGTTCGCGCGCCGTCTTCGCCGCCTTGGCGATGTTGCCGACGATGCCGGCAATCCACGCCACCGCCACCACCAGCAGCAGCGGTTGCTCGCGGAAGAATCGGATCAGCCAGTCCATGTCAGTCCTGGCCCGGCATCTTCTTCTTCTGGCTCTCGCTCGACAGGTGCGTCTCCTCGCCGACCGCGATCTGCGTGCGCATGCGCGTGTCCGCTTCGAGGTTCTTGATGCGCTGGTAGTCGAGCACGCCGAGGTGGCCGTTGCGGAACGCGTCCGCCATCGCCTGCGGCACCTGCGCCTCGGCGAGCACCAGCTTGGCGCGGTTGGCGGCGATCTCGGCGATGTTCTCCTGTTCAGCGGCGACGGCCATCGCGCGACGGCTCTCGGCCGCGGCCTGCGCGACGCGCTTGTCGGCCTCGGCCTGGTCGGCCTGCAGGCGCGCGCCGATGTTGTCGCCGATGTCGACGTCGGCGATGTCGATCGACAGGATCTCGAACGCGGTGCCGGCGTCGAGGCCCTTGCTGAGCACGCCCTTGCTGATGCGATCCGGGTTCTCGAGCACGTCCTTGTGCGAGTCCGACGAACCGATCGTCGAGACGATGCCCTCGCCGACGCGGGCGATGATCGTCTCCTCGGTGGCGCCACCGACCAGGCGCTTGATGTTGGTGCGCACCGTGACGCGGGCCCGCGCCAGCACGCCGATGCCGTTCTTGGCCATCGCCGCGACCTTGCCCTCGGGCGGGCAGTCGATCACCTTGGGCGTCACCGACGTCTGCACGGCGTCGAGCACGTCACGGCCGGCGAGGTCGATCGCCGCGGCCTGGCGGAAGTCGAGGCCGAGGTTGGCGCGGTCGGCGGCGATCAGCGCCTGCACGACGTTGAGCACGCGACCGCCGGCGAGGTAGTGCGCTTCGAGGTCGCGCACGTTCAGCGGCAGGCCGGCCTGCGTCGCCGAGATCGCGCCGCGCACGATCACCGTCGGGTTGACCTTGCGCAGCGACATGCCGACGAGCTGGAACAACCCGATCCGCGTGCCCGACATGTAGGCCTGGATCCACAGGTTGATGAACTTCAGCAGCAGCAGCACCAGGACGACGAGGAAGATCAGGAGCCCGATCAGCACGTACTTGCCGATCCCGTCTTCTTCCGCGAACGCGAGCATGGGGAGAGTCAGTGTCATGGTCATCGAGATGGTGTGATGGACTCGGCGCGTGCGACGACGACGTGGTTGCCCGTGACGTCGACGACGACCAGCGTGGCGTCGGCATCGAGCATCTCGCCGCGCGTGACGACGTCGACGCGCTGGCCGTCGATGCGCGCGAATCCGGCCGGGCGCAGCGGCGACAACGCGACGCCGGTCTTGCCGACCAACGCCCGCAGGGACGCATCGGCTCCGGGCCGTTCCGGGCCGGCGAGGATCAGCGCCTTGCCGAACGGCGTCTTCGGCAGCAACCGGAACGCGAGCGTCAGCACGATCGGCGCGGCGACGGCCTCGACCGCGACCATCGTCACCCCGAACGCGATCGACTGCTGGAAGGCGACGAAGATCGCCGACAGCAGCGACACGCCGGCGAGTACGGCGATCATGCCGAACGACACGAACAGCACTTCGGCGACCAGCAGGGCCAGGCCGACGACGCACAGCAGCACGACGATGCCGACGCTGCCGCGTTCGCCGCTCCGCGCGCCCCCGGCTTCGGCCGCGACGACGACGCGCGAGCCCTGCACGTAGAGCACCCGGATTCGGCTACCGGCCTCGACGAACTCGCCTTCGGTGACGACGTCGATGCGTTGGCCGTCGATCTCCATGGCGCCGGTCGGCCGCAGCACCGTCGCCGCCGTGCCGACGCGCCCGACCAGGGCCATCGCGCTGGTATCGACGATGCCGAGCCCGCTCGGCGCACCGGCAACGGCCGTGGCCGGGTCGCGCGGCGGCGCCAGGAACACGGACTTCAGCCACGGCACCCGCGGCAGCAGCCGCCACACCACCGCACCGAGCACGAGCACGGCGACGAACAGCAGCGTCAGGTCGAACAGGTTGGTCAGCAGGATGCCCTCCTCGACCGCGTTCGACGGCAGCACAAAGGTCTGCCGACTCAGCACCAGCGCGAGCACGAGGCACAGGAAGCCGACGGCGCCGAACACGATGGTCCCCGGCAGCAGGAAGATCTCGACGCCGATCGCCGCAAGGCCGAGGAAGAACAGCAGGATCTCGGTCAGCTCGGCGAGACCGACCAGGTGGCTGTAGAAGAACGCGAGCCCGAGGAAGGCGACGCCGAGCAGCCCTGGCAGGCCGACGCCGGGCGTCTTCACCTCGACCAGCAGCAGCAGGAAGCCCGCCACCAGCAGGAACGGCTGCAGCAGTTCGAGCCAGCCGACCATGGCCTCGGCCCAGTTCGGCCGCAGTTCGCCGATGGTGCCGGCGTCGACGACCAGCACCTCGGCGAGCTGCGCCTTGTCCTGCAGCGTGCCGTTCGAGAGGCCGAAGTCCTCCGCCTCCTGCGCGCTCAGCACCAACGGCCGCGTCAGCGGGCGATCGCCGAGCACCTTGGCGCCGCCGGCGAGCAGGGCAGCGAGTTCGGCCTTCTCGAACACCTGCTCGCGCTCGACACCGCCCTGCCGCACGGTCGCGACGATCATCTGCTGGCGCGGATCGACCATCGCCAACGCCAGCTTCTCGGCGTCCGCGCGCAGCCGGGGTTCGCGCACCTGCAGGCGCGACGCCATCGCCGCGCGCAGCGCATCGAGGCGCGAGGCCATCGCTGCGTCGGGCGCCTCGCCGAGCAGTTCGTCCCACTCCTGTTCGGGCTTCTCGACCTCGCCCCACGTGGCGGAGCGCAGGCAGTAGGCGCGCCGGCAAACGAGCGCGAGCGCGGCAGCACCCTGCGTGACCCGGCCATCGAGCACGGCCACGGTGGGAACGACCGACCGCTGCACGGCATCGAGCAGACTCTGCACGTCGCTCGCCGACTCGCCCTGGCTCCCCGCGGTCGAGAGCAGGAACACGACGTGCGAGCAGGCGAGCGCCTCGGCTTCACGCAGCGTGCGGTGGCAGCGTGCGATCTCCGTCGTGCCCAGCATGCCGGTCACCGTGACCATCAACACGCGCGGCGGCTGCGGCGTGTCCTGCTTGGCCGGTCCGCCGGCGAGATCGACGCGCGCCACCGGCCCGCCGCAGGCCACGGCGAGGACCAACCCGAGCAGGACCCAGAAGCGCAGCGACAGCATCGGCACGATTCGTTGTCTTAGCAGACGGCGCCGCACTGCGCACCCGATTCAGCGCGCTGGCGCAACCGCGGCGAGGCACAGCAGCGCCATCGCCGTACCGTAGCCGCGACCGAGCTCGTGGCTGTCGACGAAGCACCCGTCGAACTCGGGCAGCGACAGCACCAGGGCACGCTGCTGCGCGAGCAGTTCGGCGCGCTTGCCCGGCTCGGCGATCGCCAGCGTTGCCTCGGCGCGCGCCAGCATGTCGAACCAGAAGAAGAAGCCGCCGTAACCGTGCTGGTCGGCGTGGTCGTCGTATTTGCGCACCGCCGCGAGCAGGTCGTGATGGCGGTGGCCGGCTTCGACCGCGGCGAGCAGCTTGCCCTGGTCGCTGCCCCCGAACAGGAACAGGCCGAACTCGCACAACGGCATGCGCCCGGCGGAGCCCGGCACCGAAGCGCGCGGTTTGCCGTTCGGCGTGTGGGCGTAGCTGAAGGCACCCTCGGCGGTGCGGTTCATCGCCAGCGCGCGCAGGCCACGGTCGATCGCGTCCTGCGGCACTGTGATGCCCGCGCCCTTGGCGAGGTGCAGCGCCTGCAACGCGGTCGCGATCGCGAACGGATTGCCGTACTCGTGGAACCACACGCCGGTCTCCGGCTGCAGGGCCAGCAGCGCGCCCACGCCACGTTGCAGCAGCGGCTGCAGTTCGCCCTTGGCGCCGCGGCGCGCCTGCCAGGCGGCGAGGAAGCGCAGCGCGTAGGTGCGCGCCCACAGGATCTCGTCGCGGTCGGACAACGCCACCCACGCGTCGTTCTTCACCTGCTCGAGGATGCGGCCCAGCATCGCCTCGACGCGCGCGCGCAGACCAGCACCGAGCAGCGCGTGGTCCTCGCCGTCGCGCGCCGCCGCGGCGAGCAACGCCTCGCCAACGAGGCAGGTCACCGCAGCGTGCACGTTCGGCAGGCCGTCGGTGCCGCCGAAGTCGTAGATGCTGTCGCGCACCACGCCGTCGCCGTCGTCGATGCTGCACAGGAACGCAACCGACCGCCGCCACAGCTCCGCTTCGTCGTAGACGCCCGCGGGCGCGCGCGAGCCATCGTGGGGGTTGGCGGTGAGCACCGCGGCCGGCAGCGGCAGGTAGTCCTCGAAGCCGCGGCTGAACGGGCCGTGGCCCTCGAGCTCGAGCGCCGCCTTCCAGGCCAGCGGCTGCTCGGGCAGCGCCGCGACGAGTTCCTGCCACCGCGCATGCGCTTGCTCCTTGCGACCGTCGCGCAGCGCCGCCGCCCCCCACAGCCAGTGTGCCTCGGCCGCGATTGCCGGCGCGGGCGCAGCGGCGAGCACCGCGTCGGCGCGCGTGCGCGCCAGGCCGCGGTCACCGACGCGGTAGCTGTCCCACGCCTCGCGCAGCGCGGCGGCCCCCGGAAACCCGACCGCGGGTGCAGCGACCAGGCGTCGCAGCGGCGCCTCGAACCACTCCGGGTGGAACGAGGTGAGCTGGTCGACGCGGGCGAGTTCCTTGCCGTCGCCGTCGAGCACGAGATAGCCCGGCTCGATGAAGCGCTGCCGCACCAGTCCGTAGCGTTGCTGCACGTCGCCGCTGGGCACGACCGCGAGCGGCACGAAGCGCTCGGTCAACAGCTCGATCGTCGTCGGCCACGAGAACGGCCCGCCGCGCAGGTACCGATCGATCTCCGGCTTGCGGTCCATCGGCGAACGCGCGACCGCGGGCACGTACCAGAACACCGGCTTGCCCTGTTCCTTCGCCGCGGCGAGCGCCGCCGCCAGTTCGGTTCGCCACGGCACGGCGCCGCCGGCGCGGGCAGCGAGTTCGCTCGGAGTCGTACGGATCTTCTTGGTCGAGTTCTGTGCCGCGAGCGGCAGCAGCACGAACGCACCGACGAAAGCCAGGACGGGAGCGCGCATGCCGGCAGCGTGCCCGGCGTGCTCGCGCGCGCAAGCGAGCATCGACGGGCCAGCCACGTGCCGAGCCGGCGGGCCACCGATGCGGATCGCGCCGGTGCCGCGAACGACGATCCTGCCGCCGGCCGAGCGACCTGGGTCGAGGCGCAGGCCGGCGCGCGGTGTTGGGACGGCATGGCCGGGCGGTGGCAGCCGGTGTCGACGACACGAGGAACCGCCGAGCCCGACCCGACCGAAGCCGTCGGGCGCAGGGCCGCGGCGAGCCGGCATTCGCGAAGCACCAGCGCCGACCGTATGACTTCCACGATGCTGCTGCGCCCGTTCGTCGCGTTCCTCGCCGCCGTCACCTGCCTGCCCGACGAAGGGCAATGGCTGCCGACCCAGGTCCGGGAGATGGACTGGGCCGCCCTGCAGAAGCGCGGCATGCAGCTGACGAAGGACGAGTTCTGGCACCCGGAGAAGGGCGGCGTGTTGTCGGCGACGGTGCAGATCAACGGCTGCACGGCGTCGTTCGTCTCCGCCGAAGGGCTGCTGGTCACCAACCACCACTGCGGCTTCGGCGCCATCAGCGAACTCAGCACGCCGCAGGACAACCTGCTGCAGAACGGCTTCGCCGCCGCCGACCGCGCCGCCGAGCGGCCGGCCCCGGGCATGGTCGCGAGCGTGCTGCAGCGCATCGAAGACGTCACCGCGGTGCTGCACGAGGCGCAGGCGAAGGCCAAGGACGACCTCGACCGCTGGAGCATCACGCAACGCACGATCGCGCGCCTCGTCGCCGAGGGCGAGAGCAAGACGCCGAACACCAAGTGCAGCGTCGCGTCGTTCCTCGAGGGCAAGGAGTACCACCTCTACTACCGCACGCAGATCCGCGACGTGCGCCTGGTCTACGCCCCGCCGCGCGCGATCGGCGAGTTCGGCGGCGAGGTCGACAACTGGGAGTGGCCGCGCCACACCGGCGACTTCGCGTTCTTCCGCGCCTACGTGGCGCCGAACGGCGACGTGCGCGACCACCACGCCGACAACGTGCCGTACCCGACGAAGCACTTCCTGAAGATCGCGACCGGCGGCGTGCAGCAGGGTGATCTCGCGATCATCATGGGCTACCCGGGCCGCACGCAGCGCTACAAGACCAGCCGCGGCGTGATGAACCAGGAGGGCTTCGTCTACCCGCGCCGGCTCGACGTTCTGACCCGCGCGATCGCCGTGCTCGAAGCCGCCGGCAAGACCGACGAGAAGCTCGCGCTCGAGGTCGCCGACAGCATCAAGTCGCTCGCCAACGTGCAGAAGAACGCCAGCGGGATGCTGTTCGGCCTGCGCAACAACCGCACGGTCGAGAAGAAGCTGCGCGAAGAGGAGTCGTTCGCCGCGTTCGCCCGCGCCGCCGGCAACGACGCCTGGAACACCGTGCTCGCCGAGATGCTGGCGATCGACGAAGCGGAGTCGCTGACGATCGAGCGCGAAACGCTGGTGTCGCTGGTCGGCATGCTGTCCGAGGGCATGCCACTCCTGATGGTGCTGGTCGAAGCGTGCGGCGCTGCCGCCAACAACCCGGACGGCAAGGTGCCGCCGCGGCTGCAGCAGGCGCTGGCGATGGACGAGCTGACGACGCACTGGACGTCGATCGAACGACCGATGGTGCGCATCGTCCTCGACGAAGTGGCCGGCCTGCGCGACCGCCTCGCCGGCACCGAGTTCCTCGGCAGTGGACCGGCCGCCGAGGTCGAGGCGAAGTTCTTCGCCGACACCAAGATGCTCGACGCGAAGGCCCGGCAGGAGCTGTTCGGCAAGGGCAAGGACGCCGTCGCCGCGAGCCAGGACCCGCTGGTGGCGCTGGCCCGAACCCTGGCGACCGAACGTCTGGCGACCACGCAGCGGCAGCGCGAACGTGCGGGCAAGATGCTCGACGTCGGCCGCCGCTGGATCCAGGCGCAGGAAGCGTTCCGCGGCACGTCGTTCTATCCCGACGCCAACAGCACGCTGCGGGTGTCGATCGCCGAGGTCGCCGGCTACGCGCCGCGCGAAGCGATCACCTACGCGCCGTTCACGACGGTCGCCGGCCTGCTGCAGAAGGAGAAGGGCAAGGAGCCGTTCGCCAACCCCAAGGCCCTGCTCGATGCGGCGGCGACGCGCAGCACCTCGCGCTGGGTCGATGCGCGCCTCGGCGACGTGCCGGTGTGCTTCCTGACCAACGGCGACACCACCGGCGGCAACTCCGGGTCGCCGGTCGTCAACGGCAAGGGCGAACTGATCGGCCTGAACTTCGACCGCGTGTTCGAAGCGGTCGCCGGCGACTTCGGCTGGAACCAGGACCGTTCGCGCAACGTGGTCTGCGACATCCGCTACGCGCTGTGGGTGATCGAGTCGGTGTTCCCGAGCACCGCCCTGCTGCAGGAGCTCGGCGTCGCCGGCTAGGGCGTGCCCCTAGAGAACGCCTCGCCACTGGATGCGGCAGTTGCCCTTGCCGGGCCAACTGAGACCAAGCGGCGTCTTCGGCACGAACGCAGCCGTGCGCGTGAGCGTGGTCTTCGTCGCGCTGATGCCGGCCGGCGTGATGAGCATTCCAGTGATGGCGCCGTCGTTGAAACTGGCCACGTCGTTGGCGTAGACCACGCCCGTGATCGTCTGCTTGCCGGCCGTGCCGGTCAGCGTGCAGTTCGGCGCGAGGATCGCCAGGTTGCCGGTCAGGGCCGTGCCCCCATTCACCGTCGCCCCGTCGCGCAGGTTCACGCGGGGGCGCACCGTGAGCACGCCGGTCGTCACCACCACGAGCGTGCCGTTGAGCACCGAGTCCTTCAGCGTGAAGATCTGTCCCGAGCCGAGCGTCACGCGCACGATCCCGGACAGGGTCTGGTCATCCAGCGTCTGGGTGCCGCTGTAGTCGGTCACCGTCACGCCGCCCTGGGTCGTCGCCGGAAACGCCGCGGTGTCCACCGTCGGCGCCCCGACCGTCGGCATCCCGTACGACGTGCTGCCGCTCGTGTGCTCGATCACGCCACCGAGGACGGGCACCGTGGTCACGAGGTGCACGTCGCCCGTCATCTTGAGGCGCTTCGAACCGCCGGTCATCGGCAACGCCGGGTCGCCGAACCAGCACGAACCACTCACGGTGAAGTCCCTGGTGAACGAACTCGTCCCCGCGTAGCTCAGGTAGGCGTACGGAGGCGGGGCGACGGTGGTCACGGTGAGATCGGCTCCGAGCCGGACTTCGACGCCGTCGCAGCGCGCCGTCGCGACGACCTGCGGCGACTGGGCCGGCTGCAGCGCGACGGCCACTTGCTCGCCGGTGGCGAGCGTGAAGCTCGTCGTCGCCGACAGCAGGCCGTCGTTGACCACCTTGGCCGCCGCCCATTCGACGCCACTCGCCGCCGCGCGATGGGCGCGGCGCTGCGCCGTGCCCTGATCGCGCACTGCGACCGCCTGGTCGCGCCCGGCCAGGACCGTGACGGCGAGCAACGACAACGACACGGTGAGGATCAGCGCGACCAGCAAGGCCGCACCACGTTCCCCTGCGCCGATCGGATGTGGAGCCATCGACCGTCTCATCGGCAGAACGGGGTGAGCTTGAGCACACCACGGGCTGCAGCCGCTGACGGCACGCAGCCGATGGAGGCCACGTGCGCAGTCGAGGCTTCACGCTGGTCGAAGTGTTGCTCGTCGTGGCCATCCTCGGGATCCTCGCCGGGGCGGCCGTAAGCACCCTCAACAGCGACGAGAGCGAAGTCGACGCCGCCGCCCGTCAACTCGCCGCGGACCTCCTGCAGGCGCAGCAACTGGCGATCGCCCACCGGCTGCCGGTGGGTCTCTCGATGCCCGGCGGGCTCGCGGCAACCACCTTCGTGCTCACCGACGGCACCGCCCTGGCGAGCGCGGAGACGGCGCTGCGCGCCCGGGGCACGCTCAGCGACCAGGAAGTGTCGCGCCTCGTGGCGGCGCGGCCCCGCACTGCCGATGGCATCGGCCCTGCGATCGGCAAGGCCGACTTCGGCGGCGGCAGCGTCCTGCTGTTCGGCGCCGACGGCGCGCCGGCGACCGGGGGGGTGGTGACCGTGCAACTGCGTGCCATGGCCCTGAACGTGCGGTGCGCCCCGGTCACCGGCCGCATCGTGGTCACCAGGCCCTGAGCCAAGGAGCTACTCAAGCCAGGGCCGGTCCGTGGCCGATGCCAACGGCGATCCGCTCCGAAACCATCAGGAACCTGCCATGCGCAACCTTCCGCAATCCGCGTTCACGTTGATCGAGCTGCTGCTCGTCGTCGTCATCCTCGGCATTCTTGCCGCCGTCGCCATCCCGCAGTTCTCCGACAGCAGCGGCGAGGCGAAGGCGAGCAGCCTGCAGACGAACCTCGCGATGCTCCGCAACTCGATCGAGTACTACAAGGCCAACCACAAGGGCGTCTACCCGGGCTACCCGGTGGGCGGCGGCACGCCGACGCAGACCCTGCTCATCAACCAGCTCACGCTGTCGAGCAAGGAAGACGGCTCGACCGCCGCGGTCGGCACGGCCGGCTTCGGCTACGGCCCGTACATCCGCGAGGCGCTGCCCGCCAACCCGGCCAGCGCGACCGGCCTCAACACCGTCAAGGTGCTCGCCGACGCCGACGCCTGGCCTGCCGCTGACGACTCGACCGGTTGGATCTACCAGCCGAAGACCGGGAAGATCCGGGCCAACTCGACGGGCAACGCCCCGGCGGGCAAGGCCTGGTCCGACTACTGACGCGCCGTCCTGGCTGCGCGCCTCCACGCGCACCGAGGCCTAGCCATGCGTCGACGTCGGTCCCCCATCGCCATTGATTTCGGAGCGCAGGCCGTCACGGTGCTGCAGGCGGTGGCGCATGCCGGCACGGTTGCCGTGCACGCCGCCGCCCGGATCGGGCTGCCGGCGACCACCGACGACGACGCCCGCCAGCAGGCGTGGCTCGATGCCGCGGCCACGGCGCTGCAGTCAGGTTCCTTCCGCGGCCGGAGTGTGGCCTCCGCCTTCGACCTGGCAGCCGTCGGGACCCGCCACGTGCGCCTGCCGCACGACGCCCTCGACGACGCCGACAGCCGCATCGCCGCGCACGTGGCCCCGCCGGGCGACGACGGCGAAGTCGCCGTCTGCTCGCTCATGGTCGCCGACCTGCTCGAACAGGGCGAACGCAAGCGCGAGTTCCTGTGCTGCGTCACTCCGACGACCACGATCGATCGTCGCATCGCGCTGCTCGAGAAGTTGCGCTGCCTGCCGCACACGATCGAGTTCGCGCCCCTGGCCATGGTCCGGGCGCTGCAGCACGGCGGCAACGCCTCGTTCGCGCACCTCGACATCGGCGCCGAGGACAGCCGCGTCACCTTCGTGCGCAGCGGGCAACCGCTGATGGTCCGACGCGTGCGGATCGGCGGCGAACGCTGCCGCCAGTTGCTCGAGGAGCGGCTCGGTCTCGACCTGGTCGCCCTGCAGACGGTCGTCGCGGCAGCGCCGCAGGACCCGGCGTTGGCCAAGGCGATCGAGGACGCCCTCGCCGAACCGCTGGAGGCCATCGCCGGCCGCATCGTCGAGGGCATCCGCTACTGCGGGGCGCTGTTCGGCGGCCGCGCCGTCACGGCGCTGCAGGCGACCGGGCGCGTCGCCCACCTGCCTGGGTTCGTGGCCGGGCTCGGCCACCGCGTCGGCCTCACCACCGAACTGGCCGACCCCTTCACCAACGTCGACCCCGGGCCGCTGGCAGCCGCGTCGCCGGCCCAGCGTTCGACCTACACGACCGCGCTCGGGTTGTGCCTCGGAGGGCTCGCGGCATGACCGTGCTCGTCGACTTCCTGCCCGCGGCCTGGCGCGAACGGCAGCGCCAGCGGCAGCGCACGAAGAAGCGCCTGCTGATGCTGATCCCGGTGGCGACCAGCCTGCTGGCGACCGACCTCGTGCTGCGCCAACGCGTCCACATCGCCCAGGAGATGATCGAGAACGCGCGCGCCCACGAGATGCGCGCCGAGCAGGCCGCGACCCAGCTGCGCCAGCAGGCGTCCCGCCTCGCTTCCCGGCAAGCCACGATCGAACACGACCTGCAGCCGCTGCAGGTCCCCAGGATGATCACGCTGCTCGACGCGATCGTCGCCGGGATGCCGGCCGGCACGGTGCTGAACGAAGTGACGCTGCGCCACGAACCGTGGTCGACGACGGCGCGGCCGACGGTGGCCATCCAGGCCAGCACGGCGTCCTCCGCCCAGTTCGAGCGGTTCCTCGCCGCCCTCGGCATCGAGAGCGCGCTGCCCCAGTTGCACTGCACCCGCACGTTCCGCACCAGCAGCGGTGTCGGATTCCAACTCGACTCCACCACCGTCCCGGCGGGGCCACGATGAGCCCGACGGCGACCACCTACGTGCTGTTCACGGCCGTCGCCGCCACCTGGTTCGTGGTGTTCGGCCTGGGCCACTTCCGCGACCTCGACCGGCTGCACGCCGAGCTGGATGGCTGCTACGCGCGCGCCGAAGCGGCCGACGCCGAGATCGAACGGGCCAGCGTGCTCGCCCGGTTGAGCACGGACCTCGAGTCCTGGGACCAGACCCTGGCGCCGCTGCTGCAGCGCCGCGCCGACGCGCCGCCGTTGCTGCTCGCCGCCCAGTCCCTGCTCAGGGACTGTGGACTCAGCATCGAACGCGCCGAGTCGATGCCGAGCGAGCCCACGATGAAGCGCCCCAACGAGCGCATCCGGGCCGTCGTGACCGGCGCCTTCGGTCAGGTGTTCGACGCCGTGGCCCGACTCGAGAACGGAGCACCGCCGACCCGCATCACCGACCTCACGCTGCAGGCCGTCCCGGAAGGCAACGCGGTGCGTGTCGACCTGGTGATCTCGCGCACCTGGCAGGAGGCCCGCTGAACATGGCCACGACGCCGACGCCACGCCGCGGTGCCCGCCGCAAGAAGCAGACGCAGACGATCCTGCTCGTGCTGCTGGCGCCCGTGTTCGTGCTGGTGTGGCTGCCGATGCTGGGCTCGGGCAAGAGCGCCGCGGCCGTCGCGACGCCGGGTGTCGCGACGCCCGGTGGCGATGCACCAACTGCCCCGCCAGCAGCGCCGATTGCCGAGTCTGCCGCGATAGCGCCCACGATCGGCAGCCCGCTCGCGATCGCCGAACTGGGGCGGCGGATCGTCGCCCTGTCGGCGCCGTACGAACCACGATGGGCCCGCCCGGAGACCAGTTCGAGCGCGCTCCGACCCGAGGCGATCGAAGCACCGGCAACGTCTGCCGAGTCGCTGCCGACGGATCTCGTTCCGAGCGCGATCCTGCTGGCTCCCGGCAGCGCCCCGGTCGCGCTCGTCAGGGGCGTGCCGGTGCGCATCGGCGACGTCGTCGACGGCTTCGTGCTGGTCGCGATCCACGAACTCCATGTGCAGTGGCGCAACGGCGATCGAACGCTCGTGGCGCCGTTGCCCACCCCCGCCTTGGGAGGCGCCCGATGATCCCCCGCCCGCTCGCCATGCTGCTGTTGCTGCTCGCCCATCCGCTGGCGGCGCAGGACGCGTCACCGTTGGTGACCCTGAACGTGCGCGACGAGAGCGTCGCGTCCCTGCTGCAGGCGTTGTCCAGCCAGCACCGGATCAGCCTCGTCGCCGGCGAGCAGGCGACCGGCCGGGTGTCGATCAACCTGTACGACGTGCCGCTGGAGGACGCGGTGCGGCAGATCCTCGCCACCCAGGGGCTCGAGCTGTGGCGTCAGGGCAACCTGTGGCGGGTGGTGACGCCCGAGCAGCTGCTGACGCAGCAGAAGGCCGTCGACGCGCTGGGCACACGCGTGTTCACGCTGAACCACCTGACCACGGCGGAGGCCGAGAAACTCGTGCAGCCGCTGCTGTCGACCGACGGCAAGATCGCCAGCAGCGACGGCGAGGCCGGCAGCACCGCCGGGGCCGGCGGCTCCGCGGGCGGCAGCGGTCGCCGCATGCAGCTGGTCGTCAAGGACCGGCAGACGGTGCTCGACGCGCTCTCGCGCACCTTCGCCGAGCTCGACCGGCCGCCGCCGCAGGTGTTGCTCGAAGCGACGATCCTGAGCATCGACCTCGGCGAGGACAACCGTCTCGGCGTCGACCTCAACGTGCTCGGCGGGATCGACTTCGACGGGGCCGGCGCGACTTCGGACCTGACCGGCCTGTCCGACTTCTCGGCCAGCGGCACCCAGCTCGAAGGCACGCTGCTGAACGGCGCCTCGCGCGGCTTCACCGGCTCGGGTGCCGGGCTCGCCTTCGGCTTCATCCGCAACAACGTCGCCGCGTTCGTCGAAGCGCTCGAGCGCACCACCAACGCGTCGATCGTCAGCAACCCGCGGGTGCTCGCGCTGAACGGTCAGGAGGCCAAGATCATCGTCGGCGGCCGACTGGGCTACACCACGGTCACGCAGAACCAGACCTCGACCATCGAGACCGTCGAGTTCCTCGAGACCGGCACGCAGCTGACGTTCCGGCCGTGGGTCGGCGAGGACGGCTGGATCCGCATGGAGGTCCACCCGCAGAACAGCGCCGGCGTGATCGACGCCGTCAGCGGAGTACCGTCCGAGTCCACCACCGAGATCACCACGCGCATCCTGATGCGCGACGGCCAGACGCTGATCCTCGGCGGTCTGATCGGCGAGTCGATCAGCACGTCGCGCGACCAGGTGCCGATCCTCGGCTCGCTGCCGCTGATCGGCTGGCTGTTCGGCCGCACTTCCGAGTCGGTGACGCGGCGGGAACTGGTGATCCTGCTGACGCCGCACATCCTCGATCCGGTCGCCGCCGAGCGCAAGGCGCTCGAAGTCCGCAACCGCTTCGCCGCGGTGCGCCGTTCGCACTGGGACTCGTTGTCCCCGTACCTGCGGCCGGTGCTGGCGGCGCGGTGCGCCGCCGATGCGCTGGCGTTGCGCGCACGTGGTGAACTGCAGCGCGCGCTCGGCGCCGTCGAGCGCGCGATGACGCTCGACCCGACCGCTGCCGACGCCGCGGTGCTGCGCGACGAACTCCTGCAGACACTCGCGCTGCAGAGCCTGACCGGCGACGAGTCGCAGCACGCGTTGCAGTTCCTGCGCGACCTGCCTCCGGGTCGCGAAACCCCGAAGGGAGGTGGCAAGTGAGCTCGCTCCGGACCTGGTGCCCCGTCCCGTTGCTCGCCCTGGTGGCTGCCTGCAGCAGCGTCGCCACCACCCCGAACGACCCGCTCGACGCCGGGGAATGGCGCACGGCCAAGTCGCGCATGTACCAGGACCTGGCACTCCAGTGCCTGCGGGCGCAGGACCACGACCGGGCGCGGTCACTGCTGCAGCAGGCCGCCCAGTTCGAGCCACGCGACCGCCGCACGCTCGAACTGCTGGCGCGGCTCGCCTACGTCAGCGGCGACCACGCCACCGCGAGCGCGGCTGCCGACAGCCTGCAGCAACTCGAGCCCGCGTCGGTCGCCGCCGCCTGCACGCTCGGCGCCCTGGCCGAGGCCGCCGATCGGCCGGCCGAGGCCGAGGCGTTGTACCGCCGCGCCATGGCGAACGCCGGCGACGATCCGCGGCCGGCGATCGACCTGCACCGCCTGCTGCTGACCCTCGGGCGAGAGTCCGAAGCCAGCTCCCTGCGGACCGAAGTGCGTGCCCGTTTCCCGCGCGCCCTCGAGACCACGATCGACCACGGCGCCAGCCTCGCGGCCAGCGGCCGCTGGGCCGACGCCGCGACCGCCTACGACCAGGCGCTGGCACTGGTCCCGGACGATCCGACCGCGGCCACCGGCTACGCGATGGCGAACGTGCTCGCCGCCGCCCCGCAACGAGCGCTCGAACTGGGCGACCGGCTGCCGCCGCGCGCCCGCGCCGACAACCCGGCGCTGGCGCTGACGCTGGCGATCGCCCACCTGCAGCGCAACGAACCGGACCTGGCGCTGCGCGAACTGGACCTGGCGTTGCCCACCTCGCGCACCAGTTCGTCGCTGCGGCTGTTGCGCGCCGAGATCCTGGTCCGGCTGGGCCAGCACGATCTCGCCGCGGAGGAGTTCGACCGGCTGCTGCTGCAGCAACCCGGCGACGTCCGGGCCTGGGCCGGCCACGGCCGGCTGCACCTCGTCGCCGCGCGCCCGCACGCCGCGGTGCGCTGCTTCGAGCAGGCGTTGCGCCTGCAGCCCGCGAATGTCGTGCACCACGCGCTGCTGGCCCGCGCCCTGCTGGGCGCCGGCGACCTCGACCGCGCGCGCCACCACGTCCGCCTCGCCGCCGCCACGCCGACCGGCAAGCCGCTGGCCGACGAACTGCTCGCGCGCTTCCCGAGCCTGGCCGCGCCGGCCGGAGCCTCCCGATGATCGGCATGCCCGCCTCGACTCTCGACGCGCTGCTGGCCGCGCCGGCCACGGCGTGGCTGGCCGGCGCCCTGCTCGGCGGGGCGGCGGTCGCGCTGCTGGCGCGGACCCGCCTCCGCGCGCTGCGCGACGAACCCGCCCGTCTGTGGCAGGCCCTCGGCGGCGGCGCCGACCGCACGCCGCCGCCCGGCCCCGCCGGCTTCCGTGCCGTGCACGACCTGGCCGCCCGCCAGCGCGACGCCGCGACGCGCAGCGCGCAGCTGCAGGTGCGCACCGCCGTGGCCGAGCGGCAACGACTGCTGTGCGACACCGTGCTCGGCAACCTCCAGGACGGTCTGCTCGTGATCGACGCGACCGAACGTGTGCTCTACGCCAACACGGTCGCCCGGACCGTGCTGCAACTCGGCGACCGCGAACCCGCGTCCCTGGCCGAGACCACGGCGCGCTTCGAGATCGTCGAGGGCGTGCGGTCGGTGCTCGCCGCCGACCTGGCCCGCGGCGTCAAGTCGTGCCGCGTCGAGTGGCAGGACGGCGACCACCGGGCCGTGTTCCTGATCCGCGCGATCGGCGAGGCGAAGCTGGCCGGCAACCGCCCGGCGCAGGTCGTCGTGCTCGAGGACTGGACGGCCGAGGAACGGTCGGCGCGCGCCAAGTCCGAGTTCATCTACAGCGTCTCGCACGAACTGAAGACGCCGCTGACCGCGATCCAGGCTTCGCTCGAACTCGCGGCCGAGAACGACGGCCTCGACCCGGCCGATCGCGACAAGCTGGTGCGTGTCTCGTACGACGAGTCGGTCCGGCTGTCGCGAATGGTCGCCGAGTTGCTCGA
Organism: Planctomycetes bacterium UBA2386; assembly: GCA_002343845.1. The sequence continues at coordinate 99,868 of DDSQ01000125.1, forward strand.
CCTCGCGCGCATCGAGGCCGGCATCACCGAGTTCAAGCGCGACACCGTGAACGTGCGGGACCTGCTGGTCGGCCTGCAGGCGATGCACCAGTCGCTCGCCGACCGCAAGGGCATCGCGCTGAAGTGGACCGTCAGCGACTACCTCGGCGACCTGGTCGGCGACGGCAATCTGCTGCGCCAGGCGCTGGTCAACGTGATCGGCAACGCCGTGAAGTACACCAAGCAGGGCGGCGAGGTGTCGTTGTCGGCGCGGCTCGAGGGCCACGAGCTGGTGACGCGCGTGCGCGACACCGGCATCGGCATCGCCCCCGAGGACATCGGGCGCGTGTTCGAGAAGTTCTTCCGCGCGCAGAGCGCCCAGCAGTCCAACCTGCCCGGCACCGGGCTCGGCCTGCCGATGGCGCGCTACATCATCGAGCGGCACCGCGGCCGCATCGAGCTGTCCTCCGAACTCGGCGTCGGCACCGAGTTCCGCATCTACCTCCCCGCGTCCGCTGCCGATCAGGACGAAGAAGGGGCCTCGACCCTGGTGTCGGTCGATGGCGCTGCGGAGCGAGGACCATGAAGAAACGCATCCTGCTCGTCGACGACGATCCCGGCATCCGCTTCGCGCTCGCGCTGAAGCTGAAGAGCGCCGGCTACGAGGTCACCGAGGCCACGGACGGCCAGGAGGCCGTTGACTGGTTCCACGACCACAGCGCCGATCTCGTCGTCATGGACGTCGGCATGCCGCGCAAGGACGGCTACACCGCCGCCCAGGAGTTGCACTCGGCGGCGGCGACCCAGCACGTGCCGATCCTGTTCCTGACGGCGCAGAACTTCGCGCTGCCGCCGGACGTCGCGGCGGTGGTGCGGCGGCACGGCTTCCTGACCAAGCCGTTCAGCCCGCGCGACGTCGTCGCCAACGTCGCCAATCTGCTCACCGAGGCCTGACCATGCCGATCGTCACCGCCGAAGACGGCAACCTGCTGACGCTGTTCGTCGACGGCGCGATCGACTCCGGTCTCGGCGGCGAACTGCAGAAGGCCACCGCGCAGGCGGCGACCAGCGGCAAGCGCCGGGTGCTGGTCAACCTGCAGAAGGCCAAGCAGGCGAACTCGGCCGGCCTCGAAGCCCTGGTGCGCGCGGCCGCCACCGTGACCGCCGGCGGCGGGCGGTTCGCGCTGGTCGGACCGACACCGGTGCTGGCGGACGTGTTGAAGGCGACGCGCCTGGACAAGCGCTTCGCGGTGTTCGAGTCCACCGAGCAGGCGATCACCGGCCTGCGGCGGCTGTGACCATGACCACCACGCTCACCATGACCGGCAAGCTCGGCGACATCCTGCTCGCCAACGGCTGGGTCACGCGCGAGCACATCCGTCAGGCCTGCCAGCCGGACGCGAAGCTGCCGGGCGAACGGCTCGGCGACACGCTGGTGCGGCTCAACCTGGTCGGCGACACCCACCTGCGCCAGGCGTTGGCGATCCAGCATCGGCTGCCGTGGCTCAAGGTCACCCGCAAGCTGGTCGACCGCGAGGTGCTGACGGCGCTGCCGCGCGACTTCGTGCTGCAGAACCGCGTGCTGCCGATGTTCAAGGTCGATGGCGTGCTGACCGTCGCGGTCGACGACCCCACCAACCTGTGGGCGCTCGACGAAGCCGCGCGCCTGTCCGACTGCGAGGTGCAACTCGTCGTCACCGACGCCGCCTGCCTGCACTCTCTGCTCGGCGATCTGGCCGAGAACGACGGCGGCTCGTTCGAGATCGACGACGTCGTCGGCGAAGTCAGCGAAGGCGACGTGCAGGTGATCGAGGAGAAGGGCGACGACTCGGTCAACCTGCAGGAACTCGCCGACCTCTCGCCGGTCGTGCGCCTGGTCAACTTCATCCTGTTCCGCGCCATCGGCGACCGCGCCAGCGACATCCACATCGAGCCCGACGACCACGTGCTGCGGGTGCGGCACCGCATCGACGGCGAGTTGCGCGAACTGATGCGCCCGCCGACCGGCATGCACTCGGCGATCGTGTCCCGCCTGAAGGTGATGGCCGACCTCGACATCAGCGAACGGCGCAAGCCGCAGGACGGTCGTTTCCGCGTGCGATTCGACACCCGCCCCGTCGACGTGCGCATGTCGACGCTGCCGACGGTGCAGGGCGAGAAGGTCGTGCTGCGCATCATGGACCGCGGCTCGATGCGGATCACGCTGTCGAACCTGGGCATCGGCCACGCCCGCATGAAGCAGCTGCACGAACTGATCAACCGGCCCGACGGGATCATCCTCGTCGCCGGACCGACCGGCAGCGGCAAGACGGCGACGCTCTACGCCGCGCTCGAGGAGATCAACGAGCCGGGCAAGAACATCTGCACCGTCGAGAACCCGGTCGAATACAACCTGCGCGGCGTCAACCAGGTGCAGGCCAACCAGAAGGGCGGCCTCGGCTTCGCCGACGCCCTGCGCTCGTTGCTGCGCCAGGACCCCGACGTGTTGATGGTCGGCGAGATCCGCGACACCGAGACCGCCACCATCGCCGTGCAGGCGTCGTTGACCGGCCACCTCGTGATGGCGACCCTGCACACCAACGACGCGGTCAGCGCGGTGACGCGGCTGATCAACATGGGCATCGAGCCCTACCTGATCGGCGCGGCGCTGCGCGGCGTAATCTCCCAGCGGCTGGTGCGTTGCCTGTGTCCCACCTGCCGCCAACCGCAGGACCCACCCGCCAACGTGCGGGCCCGGGTCGGCAGCCTGCCGGAGGGCAACTACTTCGTGCCGCGCGGCTGCGACGCCTGCAAGGGCGCGGGCTACAGCGGCCGCATCGGCGTCTACGAACTGCTGGTGGTGACCGACGAGTTCGCCGACCTGACCAGCCGCAACCCGACCCTCGGCGACCTGCGCAAGCTGGCGACGCAGCAAGGCATGATGCCGCTGCTGCAGGACGGGCTGCGCAAGGCCGCCGAGGGCATCACGTCGCTGGACGAGGTCCTGCGGGTGGTGTCGGTGTGAAGACCTCCGGTCCGATCGCCGTCGCCGCGAAGGCGAAAGCCTCACCGAAGGCGCCGACGAAGGCGACCGCGAAGCCTTCGGCCAAGCCGACCGGCACGGCGGCGACGCCCGCGCCGACCGCCGCGGGTGCGCTGGCGGGCATCCGGCTGAATGCGAAGGAACGGCAGGCGATGCTCGAGCACTTCGCGACCCTCGTCGACAGCGGCGTGCAGATCGCTCCGGCCCTGGCCGGCATGCGCAGCGAGGCGGTCGACGATCGCCAGTCCACCGTGCTGGCGCAGCTCGAGCAGGTCGTGGTCGCCGGCATGCCGCTGTCCGCCGCGATGGCGACCATGCCGCGCGCGTTCCCGCCCCTGCTGGTGCAGATGGTGCGGGCCGGCGAGGCGACGGGACAGCTCGGCGACATGCTGCGCCGCACGGTCGACAGCCTCGAGATCGAGGCGGGGCTGCGCGCCCGGCTGCGGTCGGCGCTGCTCTACCCCGTGATCATGCTGACGATGACGGTCGGCGTCGTCGTGTTCCTGCTGACCTGCATCGTGCCGCGCTTCGAGACCATGCTGCGTGGCAAGGTGCTGCCGGGGCCCACCAAGGTGCTGCTGGCCACCGGCGAACTGCTGCGCAACCACGGCCACTGGCTCGCTCTCGCGGCGACCGCGGCTATCGCCGGCGCCGTGTGGTTCCTGCGCACGCCGCGCGGCCGCATCGTGCTCGACACCCTGTTGCTGCGCCTGCCGGGCGTGGCCGGTCTCTACCGCGGCGGCGTGCTGGCTCGCTGCACGCGCACGTTCGGGCTGTTGCTGCAGGCCGGCGTGCCGGTGCATCAGGCCCTCGAACACACCCGCGAAGTCGCCGGCAGCCACGCCTTCCGCACCATGTGGGAGCGGGCGCAGCACAGCGTGGTGAACGGCGGCTCCGTGCTCGATGCGGTGCGTGGCCAGGACCTGTGCGGTTCCGGGTTCGAACAACTCGTCGCCGCCGGCGAAGCGACCGCGACGCTCGACAAGGTGATGCAGAAGGTCGGCGCCAGACAGACCAAGGATCTCGAACGCCGCATCAAGGACCTGCTGACCATCCTGGAACCGATGATGGTCCTGGCGATGGCGGCGATCGTCGGCTTCGTCGCACTGGCGATCATGATGCCGATCTTCCGCATGTCTCGAGGAGGCTGACCATGACCGATCGCCACTTCCTGCCCATCGGGCTGCCGCGCGACGCCAGCAGCACCAACAGCGTCGAAGAGCGTGTCGGCCTGCACCTGCTGGAGGCGCTCGACTCACTCGACGTGCTCTACAAGTCGGCCGCCTACTTCGCCGCCGCCGAGGACGAAGGCGAGCTGGCGCGGTTCACGCTGACGCAGTGCCTCGACGCGGTGCGCTGCGAGGTCGGCGCGATCTTCCTCGTCGACGACGACGGACTGCACCTGGCCGCCGAGCACGGGGGCTGCGCCGAGCGCATTCGCAGCGAAGAACTCGCCACGGCCGCCGTGATCGCCGGTCCCGGACTGTGGAACCTCGGCGACGCCTCGGCGCTGCTGGTCGCGGGCAGCGCCCCCGCCAACGCGTTGACCACGCCGATCCACGTCGGCTCGCGGCTGGCCGGCATGGCGGTGGCGTTGGCCCCGCCGGAGGCGCCGTTCAGCACCGCCGACGCCAAGCTGATCGGCGCGGTGGCCTCGCAGGCGGCGATCGCCCTCGGTCGCGCCCGGCACCTGGCCCAGATCGAGATCGAACGCCAGAAGCTGCAGCTGGTCGTGCAGAACCACCACGATGGCATCGCCGTGCTCGACCAGCACGGCGACACGCGGCTGGCGAATCCGATCGCCCGCGAATTGCTGGGCGACGACGTGCTGACGGCCTTGCAGGCCATCGACCCCACCCTCACCACCCAGTCCCTGCACGCCGACGCGGCGGAACGTGAGCTCACGGTCGGCGACGGCACCAACGCCCGCACGCTGCTGCTGAAGACCCGCCCGCTGGGGACCGGCGCCAAGGCCTCCGGCGACGTCGTCGTGACCGTGCGCGACCTGACGCGGGCCAAGCGCGAGGAACGGCTGCAGCGCAACTTCGTCTCGTTGCTCTCCCACAAGCTGCGCACGCCGCTGACGGCGCTCGGCTGCGCGATGCACATCATCGAAGGCTCCCCCGTCGACGACCACCCGGCGCTGCTCGCGGACATGTCGACTCGCGTGGCCGAACTCGGAGCCCTCGTGGAACGCCTGTTCCAGTTCACCGAGGTGATCGAGGGGTCGTTGGCGCAGCGCGACAGCAGCGATCTCGCCGCGATCGGCAGCGAACTCGCCGCCGGCCTCGCCTCGTCGCCCCGGCCGCCCGAACTCGTACTCGACCTCGCCGCCGACAGCCTCGTGGTGCCGCTGCCGCCCACGCGGTTGCGCCTCGCGCTGCAGAACCTGGTCGACAACGCGATCAAGTTCAGCCCGGAGCCCCGGCCGTGGGTGCGCATCGCGTCGCGCCGCGTCGGCAACGACATCGAGATCGCGGTCGAGGACCGCGGCCCCGGCATCCGGCCGAGCGACCAGGCGGCGATCCTCGCCGCGTTCCACCAGGTCGACGAGGACTTCACGGGATCGGTGCCCGGGGCGGGCGTCGGCATCGCGATCGTGCGCGAGATCGTGCGCTGCGTCGGCGGCACGCTGCGGCTGCACACCGCATCGCCCCACGGCTGCGTGTTCACCCTGACGGTGCCGAGTTCGCCAGGGGGACCGTGAACGCGCGAGGCTTCACCTACCTGGAAGTGCTGCTGGCAGTGGTCGTGCTGGCGATGGGCACCATCGGGGCCAGCCAGGCGGTGTTGTCGCTGCAGCAACAGGACGAACGCGTGCTGCCGGAACTGCTCGCGCAGCAGTTGCTCGACGACGCCGTCGCCTACGTGCGCACGCTGCCGCGCCAGGACACCGTCAGCCCGGTGTTCGGCCGCGAGGGTGGTGAAGGGACGGGCACCGTCGACGACGTCGACGACCTCGAGAAGGACGTCGAGAAGGGCCCGACCGATCTCGCCGGCACGGTGTGGAGCAAGGACTGGTCGCGCGTGTGGGCCGTGCGTTCGGTGTCCCCCAACGCCGTGGCCACTACCGCTCCGGCGGGTTCGACGCCGCTGGTCGAAGTGCAGATCGTGATCGAGTACCTCGGCGCCGAACTGGCCCGCACCGTCCTGCTGCTCGCGAGGACGCCGTGATGCGCGCGGACGGCTTCACGCTGCTCGAGCTGCTGCTCGCCGCCACGCTGACCACCACGGTGATGGCCTCGGCGTTCGCCGCTGCCGATCTGTTCGCCCGGACCGACCGGATCGTGATCGAGAACGACGAGCGCGGCATCGACTGCGTGCGCGCCTTGCGGTTCCTGCGCGAAGACGTGCAGCACGCCGCGAGCCTCACGATCACCGTCGACCAGGTGCAGATCGTGCGTTGCGACGGCAAGCACGTGACCTGGGTGGCGGTGGCGACCAGCGCCGAACTGCACCGGGTCGACGGTGCTTCCGCGCTCGCCGTCGCGACCAAGGTCGCCGCCATCGTCGCCGCCGGGCCGCGCAAGTTCGCACGCGACGGTCGTGGCCACCTGCCGGACACCGCCTGGAGCGACACCGCCGTACTGCAGGGGTCGTTCACGTTCGCGGCCACGCCGTTTCGCAGCGTGTACAACGGCGCCGTGGTCGGCGTGCACTTCGCCATCTCCTGGACCGAAGGCGGCGTCCTGCAGCAGCGCACCACGACCTCCTGCTCCTTCAGCCTGGCCGAAGCCAACGCCAAGCCGCCGATGTGACGCGCTCAGGGCAGCCGGACGCGTTGCGCCTCCGCCGTCGTGCCGCGTCGCCGCAGCGCGTCCACCAGCGCCTCGAGCGCCGGGCCGGCGAGCGCCCGCGTCGTGAACCACGCGCGCACTTCGGACTCGATTGCCGCGAGCCACGCGGCGTCGGCGGTCGGCGGCCCGCGCACGATCAGCACGTAGCCGTCCCCCGACCCGAACTGCAGCCGATCGAACGGCGGCGGCGGCAGCACCACGTCGCTCGCGGCGGGCAACTCGGCCGGCGGCCAGGCGCGGAAACTCGGGCTCGCCGCGAGTGCGGGTGCCAGCGGGTGCACCCGATCGATCCGGGTGCCCGCCGGATCCGCTTCGCACAGGAACACTGCCGGCGACCACGCCACCGGCGAGCGCAAGCGCAGCCGGAACGCGACGGCGTCGCCGCCGCGGCTGGCGACGCGCGTCACTTCACTCGGCGCCCATTCGATGCCGTCACCACGCGACCACAGCCAGAGAACGAGCAGCGCTGCCGCCGCGAGCGAGACCAGGATCGGCACCGCCCGGTGCAACGAGAACCGCCGGCGGCGCAGGCCGGCCAGCACCGCTTCGGCACTCGCCGCGCCTTCGGCACTGGCGCGGCCGCGCCCCGCCAGCACGTTGCAGGCGATGCCGAACTCGAGCATCGCGCGGCCGTCCTGCGCCATGCGGGCGTGCGCCGCCTTCGCTGCCGGCGAGGCCGGGTCGAGGGCCGCGGCCTCCCACACCCAGGCGAGGTCGTCGTCCACGGAACGCGGCAGCTGCCGCGCGGCGCGCAGCAGACGCGCGACGTCGTCGTCGGGCTCAGCCATGTTCGAGTCCCCCCTGCAACTCCATGCACGCGCGCAGTTGCTGCAACCCGCGCTGGAACCGCTTGTGCACGTTCTCGACGGTGGCGCCGAGCACTGCCGCGAGGCTGCGCAACGGCCGCGCTTCGTCCTGGAAGAAGTGCATCGTCACCACGGTGCGGTAGATCTCGGGCAGGCGCAGCAGGCACCGTTGCATGCGCGCGACCAGCCCGGGATCCGGACCAGCCGCCTCGGCCTGCCACTGCAGAACGGCCTGCCGCGCGGTGGCGTCCGACTCCCCGCCGTCCACGTCCTCGTCGTCGCGTTCGTCGAGACTCTGGAACGTGCGCCGGCTGGCGCGGATCTGCTCGCGCAGGAAGTTGCCGATGGTGGCGAACAAGAACGCGAAGAACCGGCCCTCGCCCTGGAAGGCGCGGAAGCTGCGCGTGAACGCCGTGTAGAAGTAGGTCTTCGCCTCGTCGACGAGGGCCGGGAACGCGCTGGCGACGACGCGCTGGCCCTGCTTCCACGCCGCAGTCCGCACCGCGCGCACGAACACGTCGTGCTGTTCGTCGAGGAAGCGCCGCCAGGCACCCTCGTCGCCGGCCGCCAGGGCCCGGGCGAGCGCGTCGTCGACCGCGGCAGCGAGGCTGCCGTCTGGCTCGTCGGCGGGAGTGGTGGCGGCGGGAGTCATGGCGGTCGTGTTGCGGAAGGATGCACCGACGGGCGCACGACTGGACAACGAAACGTCGGCAATCGCCCCGGGCCGTGCGTTCTCGTCGCGCGCGACCGTCAGCGCCCCAGCACCGTCCACCCCGCCCAGTCGCGGAACTCGGCACCACGTTCCCGCGCCGCCATGCGGGCATCCCACAGGGCGACGGACACGTCGCGCGTCGCGGCCGGCTGCTGCAGCAGGCGCCGGTAGAAGTCGGTCATCAGCGCGCTGGTCGCCTCGTCGCCGACTCGCCACGACGAAGCGACCACGCAGCGCGCCCCCGCGGCGCGCAACGCGGCGCGCAGGCTGGCGAGACCGCGGCCGCGCACCAGCGCGCCGAGCGAGCCCTCGCACGCCGACAGCACGACCAGTTCGCAGCCCGACAGGTCGAGCGCCGCGAGTTCCTCGCCGGTGACGATGCCCGGGTGCCGCCCGGCCGCGTCGGCCGGATCGTTGGCCCCCGACAGGGCGAGCCCGCACAGCACCTGCGGCGCGATGCGCGGCGCCAGCGCGTCGCCTGCGCCCGACCGCGCCAGTTCGGCGGCGAAGTAGCCGTGGGTCGCCAGATGTACGAACGTGCTCGCGCGCAACTCGGCGACCACGCGTTGCTTGTTGGCGTCCGCGCCGCCGAGGCTCGCCATCGTCANNCATCGGCGGCTCGGCCGCGCTGCCGACGGCGACGATGGCCGCGATCTCGGCACGGGTCGACGGCAACGCGGCGAACGACAGGGCGCGCTCGCGCGATCCCGCCGGGTTGCCAGCCAAAGGCGTCCCGTAGTCGATGCCGCCACAGACGAACATCCGGCCCCCGGCGCGTTCCCCGCGCGGCTCCGCGGCCGTGCCCAGGTCGCACAAGGACGTCATGAGGCGGATGCGCAGGGCAGCGCCGACGAGGCGGCCGTCCGCCAGTTCGAGCGCATCCCACGGCACCGACTGCAGGCCACCGTCGACGGCGAGCCGCAGTTCGGTGACGCCCGGCAAGGCGGCGCGGATCGGATCGATCACCCGCGCGCGCAGTTCGACCCACGCCGCCGAACGCATGCCGTTGCGTTCGAGGTCGACGGCCATCGCCTGCAGGCCCTCGGCGTCGCCGAGTTGCAGGCACTGCGGCTCGCGGTCGCGCGCAGCCACGAGCGCGGCGAGGACCGGCGGCCCGAGCGCTTCGCCGCGCGCCGAGCGCGGCGTGAACGTCCGCAACGCGACGGCGCCGACCGCCGGCGGCAACCCGCGCCAGTCGACGACAGAGGCTGGCGTCGCCACGTCGCCGCCGAGCTGCTGCACGAACGCCGCGTGCTCGCGTTGCGCGCGATCGCTGGCCTCCACCGCCTCACGCAACGTGTCGCCGACGCGCGCACTGGCGGCCACGGCGGCGGCCGCCGCCGCCATCTCGTCCTCGTGCCGTTCGAGCCGATGGCGCACGTCCTCGGGCAGGCGACGCCAGCGCGCTCGACTCTGGCCGGCGACCGCACCACGCGCCACTTCGACCGTCGCCAACCACTCGGCCACGAACGAGGCGTCGGCGGGCTGTCCCGCGGTGCCGCACGCGAGCGCTGCCAGCACGTCGACCACGTCGTCGTGGGCGGCGAGCCAGCCCAACGACTCACGCGGCGACAACGCGCTGCCGAGCAGTCGCGACCGCACCGCCGCCGCCCATTGCCGCGCGAGGGCCGCGGTGTCCGCCCGGTCGCCAGCGCGCAGGGCGACGTACACCGCGCGCCGCAGACAGACCGGCACGGCGAAGTCGTCGCCGCGGCCGGACGCGCCGATCGCGGCCAGCGCTTCGCGGGCCAGCACCTGCGCTGCCGCGACGTCTCCGGCATCGGCCGTCCAGAGCGCGAGGTTGGCGCGCAGCACGGCAGCCTCGAAGGCGCCGTCGGGTCGCGCCTGCCAGGCGTCGACGACGGGACGCAGCGTCGCGACGGCGGCCGCGGGATCGCCCGTGCGCCCAAGCGACTCGGCGAGATTGCCGCGGGCGCGCAAGCGCGCTGGTTCGTCGGCGTCGCCGTCGCCGTCGCCGAGCAGCGCCACGACGCGCCGCTGCAACTCGAGCGCGCCGCGTGGGTCGCCGAGCTCCCCCTTCATCACCGCCAGGTTCGCCAAGGCACTCGGCAGCAGCGGCGATCGTTCGTCGTCGGCGAGGTCGTCGACGACCTGCTGCTGCAGTTCGAGCGCCCGCTCGCCGTCGAACGACAGGCGCAGCGCCGCGACCTCATGGCGCGCGGCGAGGCGATCCGGAAGGGGTTTCTCGCGCGCGTGCTCCAGCACGCGCTCACGCAGCGACAACGCCGCCGGCAGGTCGCCGAGTTCGGTGCGCACGGAGGCCAGCGCGGCGAGCAACTCCGCGGACTCTGCGATCGCAATCGCGTCCTCGAGCGTCGCCGCGGCGGCGGACAGCGCCCCCCCACGCTGCTGCGAACGCGCGAGTTCGAGCCGCGCCGTCTGCAGTTCGGGATGATCCGGCGGGTAGCGCGCCGCGAATTCGCGCAGCACCTCCGCGCGCGCGCGCGCCATCTCGTGCGGACGCTCGAGGTGGTCGAGAGCCTCGATCGCCTGCTGGCGCGCCATCAAGGTCATGCGATGCCGCGGATAGTCGCGCTGCAGCACCCGCGCCGCCTCGTCGAAGAGCGGCCGGGCACTGGCCCAGCGCCCGGCGCGGGCGTGCGCGCCGGCGACGGCGATGCGCGCGTTCTGCGTGTAGAAGTGCTCGGCGCCGAGCGTGCGCACATAGCCGTCGAGCGCCTGGCCGGAGAGGGCGAGCCGTTCCGGGTCGCTTGGGAGCAGCAGGTTGGCGACGTTCAGCCGCGCCTGCAGCACGTGCACGTGATCGGCTGGCATCGAACGCTGCAGCGACTCGAGGTTCTCGCCGAACAATGCCATCGCGCGGCCGGCTTCGTCGTTGCGCATCAACGTGCGGCCGAGGATCGCGCGGGCGATGCCCAGTTCGAGCGCGCCTTCGGGCAGCGCTGCCACCAGGTTCTCGTATGCAGGCTCGGCCTGCTCGAGCGCGCCGCGCACGTCACCGGTGTCGAGCAGGGCCTCGGCGAGGTTGGCCCGGGCGATCGACACCCGGCGGTCGTCGGGAGGCAGCGCCGCTTCGAAGGCGCGCAGGGCTTCGCGCGCGAGTTCGAGCGACGGCCCGGCATCGCCGAGCCGACGGCGCGCGCGCGAGAGCAGCATGCGGGCCTGGGCGGCGTCGGCATGCGGCGACGGGAACAGCGTCGCGGCGGCCGCCACTTCCCGTTCCAGCAGTTCGCGGGCGCTGGCGAACTCGGCCGCGGCGAGGATCGCGGCGGCCAGCCCCAGGCGAGCACGGAACTGCGCCTTCTCGTCGCCCGCCGGCATGGCGACGAGCCGATGAAACGCCGCGCGCGCGATCGCCGCATCGCCGACCTCGAGCGCCGCCTCGCCGAGCCGTTGCAGGAGCGGGGCGTCCTCCGGCACGGCGGCGCGCGTCGGCGCCGTCATCGCGTCGGCAACGAGCGTCAGGTCCGCGCGTGCACCGGCGAACTCACCGGATGCGAGTCGACGTTCGACGTTGGCCAGACCCTCAGCAGGGGCTGGCCCTTGGGCAGCGACCGTCCCCAGGAGCCCACTTGCCGCGACCAGCGCGGCAGCCATGGCGTTCCTCACCACGACCCGCACCAGATAGCTGCCCGGCGCGAGCCCGAGGGTGATGTCCGAGTAGATGCCACGCTGGTTGTCGTCTTCGTCGATCACGACGCCCGCGGCGTTGAACAGGGTCAACACCGTGTCCACGGGCGACGACGTCAGCGGACTGGTGAACAGTTTGACGCTCGACGTGGCGGCGACGGTGATCGAATACCAATCGTGATCGCCCGGCGTCAGCGACGCATCGATCTGCGCGCCGAACGGCGCCGGCATCGCGGTCGCCAACGTGTTGTTCGGCTCGATTTCGGCGAGCCGCTGGGCCGCGGCCCCGACAGCGATGAGCAGGGAAGGCGACACCACGAGCGCGAGACGGGAGATGTTCATGACTTCACCTCGATGGCACGAGCCCCGGACGACTGGACAAACATCTGCGCGATCGGCCCCGGCGCACCAATTCGACCGCGGGGACCGGCAACCAGCCAGAACGATGCCGCAACGACGTACAGAACGCGCCTGCGCGTCACCACGAACGCCGACCGAGGCGTTGCTCGAGCGAGTTCGAGAACGCGACGCCGAACGCATTCGCCGCCGGGTCGAGCGTCACCACCTGCTCGTAGATCACGGCCCCGCTCAACGAGAGCGTGGACGGGGTCGCCTGCAGGAACAGGGCGATGCCCGCGCCGTCGGTCACGAAGCCCGTCATCGCCACCGGATCGACCAGGAGTTCGCAGCCTGGCGCGCCGAAGGCGGTCAGGTCCAGCGGTAGCGGCCCGAAGCCGCTGATCGTGTTGCTGAAGCCCTGCATCAGGGCCACGGGAGCGTTCGGCGGCGCCAGTTGCACGCGGCGGCGGAACAACGAGCCGAGTACCGGTACTTCGTAGATGCTGTCGGTCGTCAGCGTCGGGCGGAAGCCATTGGAACCCAGGCAGGCGACGTTGTCGATGCCCTCCTTCTTGCCAGCGCCGTCGAACCAGGTCGGGCCACTGAACGGCCCACAGCCGCCGATCTCGAGGCGATAGCCGCCGGAGTTCGAACCCGGCGCGGAGACCCGCAGGAAGACGTTGCCGCCGATGATCCCGTCCATCCGCCACGTGCCGCGAGCGTGCGGCGAGCCGTCGAGCAGGTTGCCCGTGGCCACGGCGGGGATGGGTTGCCCGAAACCGTCCGAGAACTCCTTTCCGGACTCGTCGAGCAGTTGCAGCGTGCTGTCCAGGAGCGGCGTGCCCGAGTCACCACGCGTCTGCGCCATCAGGTAGCCGACCGACACCGGAATCGGCCCCCAGACGTCCTGTTCGCCGACTACGCCCAGCGTGCCCTGGCCAACCTGGCCCACCGCGATCCCGAACGCGGAATTCGTCCCCGTGGCTTCCGGCACCCATGCGCCGCCGACATCCATCGGCATCACCGCGCACTCGACGCGGTAGGAGCCGGTCGACGTACTGTGCCGAACGACGAAGTGGTAGGTGCCTGCCGGCAGGCAACGGCGCAGCGGCGTGCCGTTCGCCCGGCCGCCCACGCTGTTCGATCCGAGCGTCGCCGTTGGCTGCAACAAGATCCCCCCACCATCTCGCACTTCGTAGGTGAAGTTGCCGAGCATCGGGATCGTCTCGCTGAGCACGGCGAACACGACACCAGTGCGCGGCGCGGTCAGCACGACCTTGTACCAGTCGGCGTCACCGACGGTCAAATCCGCCTTCACCTGGCCGCCGCAGCCGATCGGCGTGGCAGTCGACACGGAGCCGTTCGGCTCCACCGCCTCGACGCCGGTGTTCGCGATCGGCGCCGTCAGCGCGATGTCGAGCGAGTACGGGCCGGTGACGCCGGTCGAGAACCCGCGCACGCGGGCGAAGTAGCTGCCCGCCGGCAGTTCGAGCGTCAGGTCCGAATGGGCTCCGCGCTGGTCGTCGTTCTCGGCGAGCACGACGGCGCCGCTGGCATCGTACAACGTCAGCACCGTGTCCACGTTCGCCGCCGTCAGCGGGCTGGTGAACAGCTTGACGTTCGACGTTGCGGCGACGGTGATCGCGTACCAGTCGTGATCGCCCGCTGTCAGCGACGCATCGATCTGCGCGCCGAACGGCGCCGGCATCGCGGTCGCGAACGTGTTGTTCGGCTCCACTTCGTTGAGCCGCTGGGCCGCGGCCCCGACAGCGATGAGCAGGGAAGGCGACACCACGAGCGCGAGACGGGAGATGTTCATGACTTCACCTCGATGACACGAGCCCCGGACGACTGGACAAGATTATGCGCGATCAGCCCCGGTGCGCCCGTTCGACCGCGGCATCGTAGACGACGACGTCGGCGAGTTCACGGTAGCGCCCGTCGAGGTCCATGCCGAAGCCGAGCACGAACTCGTCGGGGATCTCGAAGCCGAGGAACTCGATCGCGACCGCCACCGCCCGCCGCGCCGGCTTGCTCAGCAGCGACGCGACGCGACACGTCTTCGCCCCGCCGGCGAGGAAGTGCGAGCACAGCGCGTCGATCGTGCGGCCGGTGTCGACGATGTCCTCGACCAGCAGCACGTGGCGTCCACGCACCGGGAGGTCGGCGCCGGTGACGATCTTCACGCTGCCCGTGCTCGTCGTGCCGGCGTAGGACGTCGCGCGCACCTCGTGCACCGGCAGGTTGCCCGGCACGAACTTCTGCAGCAGCCGCGCGAACGGCCGCGCCCCCTCGAGCACGGCGACGAACAGCGGCGGCTCGTCCGGTGTGGCCGCGGCGATCGCGCGCGCCAGTTCCTGCGTGCGGCGCAGGATCTGGTCGTGCGGGATCAGCACACGGAACGGCGGCGAAGACGGCGCGGACGGGAGCGGCGTTGGCGTCACGGCAGGACTCAGGGCAGGACGAACGGGATCGCCGGCGAGGTGCCGGGGACCTGGAGTTGGAAGTCGACGACGACGTGCGCGGCGAACAGCGCCAGCCCCGTGAGCTGGCTCGGCACCGGCAGCGTCAGGTCGACGCTGCGATACCCGAGCGACGGCATCACCGCGAGGAAGCCCGGCGCCCCGAGCGAGGCCTGGCACAGCGTGTCGAACGCGAGCGGCACGGTGGCGCCGCCGAACTGGATCGGCGGGCTCGTCGACTCGGCGAGCAACAACACGCTGTAGAGGCCGGCGTGGTCGAGTGCCGTGCCGTGCAACGTCAGACGGTCGGGGACGATCGACACGCCGCACTGCACGGCGTGCGTCGTCGCGTCGCTGTCGTTGGTGCGGCCGGGCGAGCCGCGGTCGCCGGCACCGAACGTCTGCGGTGCGGGGGCGTAGTTGGCGCTGGCCTGCGAGCCGAACAGGTCGACGCGTTCGGCGGCGATGCCGCTGCCGCCGGGGAAGCCGCTGGCGTAGGTGAGCGAGTCGACGACCGTGACGCCCTGCGCCAACGTCACACTGTCGCTGGTGTCGCCGAGCGCGATCGACGCGAACGGCAACGGCACGCCCAGCGGCTGGCCGCCGTTGCGCGACGGCGCGGCGTCGGCCTGGAACAGCAGCGCGCGCCCCGGCACCAGCATCAGGTTGCTGGCGATCGTGACGGTGCCGGCGTTGTCCGACAGCGACAGCCCCGCGAGCCCGACCGGCCGGCTGCCGACGTTCCGCACCTCGACGTACTCGCCGTTGGTGTCCGGCACGAGGTTCGGATTGCGATGCACTTCGCTGATGCGCACGTCCCCCGCCGCGAGGACCGGCACCGCCACTTCGTCGCAGAAGAAGTCGAGGAAGTCGCCGTTGTGCGCGGTCGCGCGGTACCGGCGGCCGTCGCTGTCGATGCGCAACGTGCCGGTGACGCCGAAGCCGATCGTCGACCCGCTGCCGGTCGTCGTCGACAGCAGCATGCGCGCCGCCGCGGCCTGGTTGATGCGGTTGACGATCGTCGTCGTCGGATGCCCGAACGAGTTGCCGACCCCGCAGCTCACCACTGCCAGTTCGGGCGCCAGATTGGCCAGCAGGTTGAGGTTGGTCGACGTGTTCGAACCGTGGTGGTTCAGCTTGTAGACGTCGACGTCGCCGCAGGCGAGCGAAGCTGGCGTCTCGACGTCGGCGGTGCTGCTGCCGCCGCCGGTCAGGTCGCCGCCGAGCCACATCGAGAACTGGCCATACTCGAGTTTCAGCGCGAGCGACCGCGAGTTCTCCTCCTGCGCCGAGGCCGCGGGGTTGACGAAGCCGCCGCCCTGGATGCTGCCGTTGGCGGCGATGCAGCGCATGGTGGCGCCGCCGCCGAGCGCGTAGACGCCGCCGACCGTGATCGCCTGCCGCCGCGCGCCGGCCGCTGCGAGGTAGTTGTTCGTCGCCGTGTTGTTCGGCCGATTGACGTCGCCGCGGTCGTAGGCGAACTGGAACGGCAAGGCGTTCAGCACCTCGTCGAGGCCGCCGTGATGGTCCTCGTGGTAGTGCGACAGGAACGTGAAGCCGTAGCCGGTCGGCGCCAAGCCGGCGATCGCCGGCAGCATCGACGCCGTGCCCTGGCCGCCCGGTCCGGCGTCGACGACGTGGATCGTGCCGTTCGGGGCGCGCACCACGATGCCATCGCCCTGCCCCACCGCGACCAGCACGACCGTCAACCCGACCGGCGCGTCCGCCTGGCTGGTCTGGCCGCAGAGGGTCGCGACGAACGCGAGCACTACGGCGGCGAAACGAGCGGCGAGCATCGGCGGACTCTAGCAGGCCTCCCCCGGCCACGCATGCCGCCCGCCCGAGCCGGGCGCGACGGTTGTGGCCTTGGTATGGTCGACCGCATGCCGGCGCTGCTCGAACATCGCTACGGACCTTCGGTCGTCGTGTTCGACGATCCGTTCTTGTCGGGTTTGCTGGCTCGCGTCGGCAGCCCGGACACCGGCACCGCCGAAGTGCCGGCCCTGGTCCGCAGCGCCTACGTGCGCCTGCTGCAGGAAGTGCTCGCGCGCGAGTTCCCGCGGCGTGAGCAGCGCACTCCCACGCGCATGACGGCGCAGGAACCACGCGCGTTCGTGCACGACCGGTTGTTCTGCCGCGAGACGCGTCTGGTGATCTGCGCGGTGATCCGCGCCGGAATCCTGCCGGCCCAGGCCTGCTACGAGGCGGCGATCGAAGTGCTGCCGCCAGCCAACGTGCGACTCGACTTCCTCAACCTGTCGCGCGTCACCGACGACGAGCACCACGTCACCGGCGTGCGCCTCGACGGCAGCAAGATCGGCGGACCGGTCGACGACGCGGTGGTGCTGGTACCCGATCCGATGGGCGCGACCGGCAGCACGGTGTGCCGCGCCGTCGACGTCTACCGCGAACTCACGGGCCGCCCGCCGCTGCGCCTTGTCGCCGCGCACCTGATGGTGACGCCCGAGGCGGTGCGCCGCGTCACCGCCGTGCATCCCGACGTGCGGCTCTACGCCGGGAGGCTCGACCGCGGGCTGTCGAGCGAGCGGGCGCTGGCGAGCGTTCCCGGCACGTTCCCCGGCGAGGAACGTGGGCTCAACGACGTGCAGTACATCGTGCCGGGTGCGGGCGGCATGGGCGAGCTGCTGACGAACAGCTGGGTCTGACGACGAGCGCTCTGCGACTCACCGAACCGCTCGCTCGCGCAGCCCTTCGTAGAGCCGCGCGTGCTCGAGCAGGATCGCCAGCATGCCGCTGCGCACGGCGAGCCTGCGGCACGGCGACGAGTTGGTCCTTGGAGACGAGGAAGAGACTCATTCAGGGCGGCCGAGAGCCATGACCAGAGTTCGGCCACGGGGAGCTTCGGACTCAACTCAACCGTTCGGCCGGGCGCATGACGGCGGAGGCAGCAGCACACAACGTCACCACGCCGCGTCTGCGCCCAGCCCGTCGACAAGCTCGGGAGAAAGGAAGGTCCGTCTGGGTCCATGGCATCCGGCCACCAGACCCTCGGCGCTTCCCGCGGTCACGCTCGAGTGTCACCCATGTGCCCGGACACGAGTGTCACCCATGTAGCCGGGTCGGACCGTACACCGGATACCGCGGAAAGCTCACGCCCCACCCCCACCCGCCGCCCCGTCCTTCCCCTTCCGGCCCCGCCGCTTCGGCAGCCTCTTCGCGGCCTCCTCCAGCGCCTGCAACCCATCCACCACCCCGCGCTCCTCCGCGACCTCGCGCCGCCGCGCCTCGAACCGCTCGTACTCCCCCAGCGCCTTCTCGTCCGCATCCTCGCGCCGCACCTTCCCCGCACTCCCGAGCACCGCGCGCTCGTGGAACTTCAGGAACTCGTCCAGCTTCTCCGGCCAGTCGCGAAGGAACACCTGCTTCCGCCGCCGCGCCTGGTCCTCGGCGAAGTCCAAGAACATCACGACGATCCGGTTCAGCTCCCCGATCTCGTCCTCGCGCAGGTAGTTCTTCGCCACCGTCACGTCGGACCGACGCACCCGATCGCCCGCCCACGTCGTGAGCCCCATGTTGGCCTTGCCCGCGTCGACGCGCTCCACGATCAGCTCCGGCGCCGTCATCCCGGTCACCGCGTGGTGCAGCTTGTTCTGCACCGTGAAGAACACCGCCTGCGTCGTCTCCGTGCTCGGCGCGTAGTCGGCGGCGAGCGCCAGGATGTCTCGCACCCGCGTGTACATCCGCTTCTCGCTCGCGCGGATGTCGCGGATCCGTTCGAGCAGCTCGTCGAAGTAGTCGGGCACTCCTGGGCCGGGCGGGTTCTTCAGCCTCGCGTCGTCCATGGTGAAGCCCTTCACCAAGAACTCGCGCAACCGCGCCGTCGCCCACTGCCGGAACTGCTTGCCGCGCGGGCTCTTGACCCGGTAGCCGACCGCTAGGATCGCCTCGAGGCTGTAGTGCTCGAGGTCGCGGGCCACCTGACGAACCCCCTCGGTTCGAACGATCCGGAAATTCCGGATAGTTGCCTCCCGGGTGAGCTCCGCCTCCGCATAGATGTTCGCGAGGTGCTCGTTGATGGTCCGCACGTCCTTCTGGAAGAGCTCGGCGAGCATCGCCTGAGTCAGCCAGATCGACTCGCCCTCGAACCGGCACTGCACGCGCGTCGCACCATCCTCGGCCTGGTAGAGCACTACCGCGGACTGCGGCACCGACGGGTCCTCCGGGTTGTCCGACTTCTTGCCTGCCATGGCGGCATCCGTGCGACTGGGTCTCTTCCTGCCAAGTGGGGCATGGGGGGCGTCGTCGCCAGCACTGCGCGAACCGGTCTTCACTTCGAGAGCCCCTGGATCATCGGCACGATCCGATCCGTCACCACCTTCAGATCCGCGCCGATCTGCGCCAACGGCCGCGGCGGCTTCCAGACGTAGAAGTGCCGGTTGCACGGGATCTCGTAGCCGACCTTCGTCTTCTCGTCGTCGATCCACGCATCCGGAGCGTGCGGCAGCACCTCGCGCCGGAAGTACGCCTGCACGTCCTCCGCGAGCGGCAAGTTCTCGGTGTCGCGCAGGTTCGCATCGGGCACCGGCTTGCCCTTCTGCTTGCCCTTCGTCGCCTGCACCGCCTGCCTCTTCTCGTCGCGCTCGGGCCGCTCGGCCGTGATCGTGCGGTAACCGACCTCGACGCTCGCGAAGATCCGGCGGACCGTGAACGGCAGGATCACCTTGCCGTACTCAGCGGGCTTGTAGTCGCCACGCAGCAGATCGGCGACCGACCACAGGAAGGAGGAGAGGTTGGGTTCGGACATCGTGACGCGGTGCCGTCCCTCCGGACGCGGGCGCGCATGCTGCCACGGTCGTCGGGCCGGAGCCACGTTCGCCCGCGTTCGCACCCAACTCGGCCTTGCGCCGCCAGCGAGTCGCCCGCTATTCCCTCCCGCCCGCATGACCACCATCGTCCACGTGCAAGGCCGCGAAGTGCTCGATTCGCGCGGCAACCCCACCGTCGNNCGCGGCTACGAGCGCATCGACGAGAAGCTGCGCGGGCTTGGTGCTAAAATAGAGCGTGTTACAGCCTGACCCAAGCCATTCACGGTCCGGCGCGAACCTTCGCCCGGCCCAGTTCTGCAGCAGGAGAGATTATGAGCACGAAGATCAAAGCCATCCGCGCCCGGGAGATCCTTGATTCGCGCGGCAACCCCACCGTCGAAGCCGACGTCGTCCTCGAGAACGGGTCCACCGGCCGGGCGGCCGTCCCGTCTGGCGCCTCCACCGGCCAGCACGAGGCCCTGGAACTGCGCGACGGCGACAAGAAGCGTTACCTCGGCAAGGGCGTCCTGAAGGCCGTCGACAACGTCGACCACGCGATCGGCGAAGCGCTGCTCGGCCAGCCGGCCGAGGACCAGCACCTGTGCGACGCGCTGCTGCGCGAAGTCGACGGCACGCCGAACAAGGGCAAGCTCGGCGCCAACGCCATCCTCGGCGCGTCGCTCGCCGTCGCCAAGGCCGCGGCCGCCGAGCTCGGCGTGCCGTTGTGGCGCTACGTCGGCGGCAGCAAGGCCTGCCGGCTGCCGGTGCCGATGATGAACATCCTGAACGGCGGCGCGCACGCCGACAACAACGTCGACTTCCAGGAGTTCATGGTGATGCCGGTCGGCGC
>DDSQ01000170.1:0-3425 GCA_002343845.1 Planctomycetes bacterium UBA2386
CGACCAGCGCCGCTTCGTCGACGACCGGCCCGCGCGCGGTGTTGATCAGGAATGCGCTGCGCTTCATCGCGCACAACTGCTCGACGCCGATCAGGCCGCGCGTCTCGGCGTTCAGCGGCACGTGCAGCGACACGAAGTCGCTCTCGCGCAGCAGGGTGTCGAGCGGCACGTGGATCGCGCCGAGTTCGTGTTGGAGGTTCGGCGGGAGGGCCGTCCGGCTCGCGTAGAGCACGCGCATGCCGAAGCCGACGGCGCGGCGCGCCACGGCCTGACCGATGCGACCGCAACCGACGAGGCCGAGCGTTCGGCCGTGCACGTCGGCGCCGCACAGCAGGTCGACGTCCCAGCGCCGCCACTCGCCACCGCGCAGGAACTTCTCGGCCTGCGGCAGCTTCCGCGCGGTCGCCAGCAGCAGCGCCCAGGTCAGGTCCGCGGTCGCCTCGGTCAGCACGCCCGGNNGTGTTGGTGACGACGATGCCGCGCGCGGTCGCGGTCGCGACGTCGATGTTGTCGTATCCGACCGCGATCTGGCTGATGCAACGCAGCGTGGGGGCGGCGGCGATCACGTTGCTGGTCAGCGGATCGGTGAGCTGGCAGACGACGCCCTGCGCGTGCTGCAGGCGGCGCAGCAGTGACGCCTCGTCCGGCACGTCGTAGCTGTCCTGGTAGTCGACGATGCAGTGCTCCTGCAGGATCGCGACCGCCGCCGGGTAGACGTGGCGGGTGACGAGCACGCGCGGCTTCATGCGCTCACGCTAGCGCACCGCGCCGGTGCCGCACACGTCGGCACGCGAGCGCGGCGATGCCGGGACGGGCGGCCGCGCGGCAGCGACGCCACGAACGTTCCGAGAATCTCGGATTCCACGCCACCGCGGGCGCGTTTCGTGCACATGGCACTTTCGAGGCATGGAGATCATCCGTTCGCACGACGCGCTGTTCCGGTTCGTCTTCGGCGATGTGGAGACGATGGGAAGCCTGCTGCGAGCCGAGCTACCCGCGGCGGTGGTGGCGGCGATCGACTGGTCGTCGCTCCGGCGGTGCGACGGGTCGTTCGTCGACGCCGAACTGCGCGAACGACAGGCCGACCTCCTGTTCTCGGCGGCGCCGCGGGGTTCGGGGTCGGCCGAGGCGGGCGCCCTGCTCTACGTGCTCTGCGAGCACAAGTCGTTCGACGATCGCCTGTTGCCCCTCCAGGTTGCCCGGTACGTGATGCGGGTGCTCGACGATTTCGTGGCGGCGAACCCGCGCGCGTCGCGATTGCCGGCGGTGCTCCCGTTCGTGGTCTACCACGGCGAGCAGCCGTGGCGGCCCGTGCGGCACCTCGAGCGTCTGGTCGCATGGGAACCGTGGCCGCCGGTGGTTCGCCGCTTCTTGCGCCGACGCCAGATGCGCATGCCGTTCCATGCCTTGGATCTCTCGACGACATCGGTGGAGGCGATCGCAGCGATGCAGCTCGTGCCGGCGGCAGAACTCACGTTGCGCTTCCTCCGGTTCCTGCGCCGCAGCATGCCGGCCGAGGCTCTCACGGACCTCCTGCAGTGGCAGGACCTGTTCGCCCGGTTGTCCCACCATCCGCGCGGCAGCGACGTCCTGGTGGCGCTATTCTCGTGGTTCCTCGCGGGGTCGCCCGCCAACCACGAAGTCCTGCGCACGGTCATGGCCAACATCCCGAAGGAGAACGAAGCGATGCGGACGAACCTCGACCTGTTGCTGGACCTCGGTGCCAAGCGTGGGATGCAGAAGGGCATGCAGAAGGGCATGGAGAAGGGCATGCAGGAAGGCGTGCAGCAGGGGCTGCTCGTCGGGCAGCGCCGATTGCTCGGCCGGCAGTTGCGCGCGCGCTTCGGGGACCTGCCGCTGGCCGTCGACGAACGCGTTGCGCGAGCGACCGTCGAGCAGCTGGAGAACTGGGCGGAGCGCGTGCTGACGGCCCGCACTCTCGACGAGGTGTTCGCCGCGGACGCGCCGTGACGGTCGCTCGCGCCGGATTCGTCGCGGGTTGCATCACGATGGCAGCGTCGGGGGCCCTGCGTGGCCAGGGCGTCGCCGACCTCGGGCCGCTGCTGGCGCCACTCGTCGCCGAGCACCGCGTCCCGGCGCTTGGCGCCGCCGTGCTGGTCGACGGCAAGCTGGCGGCGCTCGGCGCCAGCGGCGTGCGTCGCGCAGGGCACGAGAACCCGGTGACGACCGACGACCTCTGGCATCTCGGCTCGTGCACGAAGGCGATGACCGCGACGCTGCTCGCGACGTTCGTCGATCAGGATGCCCTGGCGTGGAACGCGACCGTTGCCGCAACGCTGCCCGACCTCGCCGAGGCGATGCACGCCGACAGCAAGGTGATCACGGTGAGGCAACTGCTCGCGCATCGCGCCGGCCTGCCCGGCGGGCCGCCCGCGGACCTGTGGGCGCGGCTGTGGACGTGGACCGAACCGCTGCCGGCGGCGCGCACCGAGACCGCGCGCACGATGCTCGGTGTCCCTCCGGAGAAGGCGCCCGGTTCGCGCTACCTCTACAGCAACGCCGGCTACATTGTCGCCGGCGCGATCGCCGAACGACTCGGCAAGGCGTCGTTTGAGGACCTGTTGCGCGAGCGTGTGTGGCGACGGCTCGGCATCACCTCGGGGGGCTTTGGCGCGCCGGGGGAAAAGGACGCGACGACGCAACCTTGGGGGCACACGGCCGGCAAGGACGGCCCGGTCTCGCACTTCCACGACAATCCGCCGGCGCACGGTCCGGCCGGGACCGTGCACATGACGCTGCGCGACTGGGCGAAGTACGCCGCCATGCATCTCGGCGAGCCGGCGGCCGACGGCAAGCCGCTACTCGCCGCTGCCACGCTGCGCGCGCTGCACACCCCGGCAGCCCGCGAGGACTACGCGTTCGGCTGGAGGGTGACGTCGCGGCCGTGGGCGAGCGGGCCGATCCTGACCCACTCCGGCAGCAACACGATGTGGTACTGCGTCGCCTGGCTCGCGCCCGAGGCGAAGTTCGCCGTGCTGGTGACCTGCAACCACGGTGATGGCAGCGCGGCCTGCGACGCGGTGGCAGCGGCCTGCGTGCAGCGCTTCCGCCCGGCGAAGTGACCCCGCGGTGGACGCGCGGCAGCGGCCGCGCGAAGCTGCGGCGATGCCGTTCTCGCACCAGCCGATCTTCGAACTCGGCGACGACAGCACGCCGTACCGCCTGCTGACGCGCGACCATGTGGCGACGGTCGCGGCCGGTGGCCGCACGTTCCTGCGGGTGCAGCCCGAGGCGCTGAAGCTGCTCACCTTCGCGGCGATCCGCGACATCAGCCACCTCTTCCGACCGGGCCACCTCGCGCAACTGCGCGCGATCCTGCAGGACCCCGAGGCTTCGGCGAACGACCGCTTCGTCGCGCTGCAACTGCTGAAGAACGCGAACGTCTCGGCGGGCATGGTGCTGCC
>DDSQ01000170.1:3433-3564 GCA_002343845.1 Planctomycetes bacterium UBA2386
GGACACCGGCACCGCGATCGTGATCGGGCACAAGGGGCAGGAGGTCTGGACCGAAGGCGACGACGAGGCCGCGATCAGCGAGGGCGTCTGGCGCACGTTCACCGAGACGAACCTGCGCTACTCGCAGCTCG
>DDSQ01000140.1 GCA_002343845.1 Planctomycetes bacterium UBA2386
CCTGCTGCGGCTGTCGGTCGGCATCGAGGCGGCGGCCGACCTGCGTGCGGACCTGCTGGCGGCGCTGGACCGTGTGGCAGCACTGCCGGCACGGGTGCCGATCGTGGCTGCGAGCGAGCCCGAGCGAATTGCTGCATCCGCGCATCGTGCGGGTGCGGTAGCGTGCGCGCACCAGACCCTGCGGGACTCTTCCGACCCGCACGACTTCGCATGATCCACCCGAACGCGCTCGTACATCCGTCCGTCGACGTGCGTGGCGCCCACATCGGCGCCTTCGCCATCGTCGAGGCCGGTGTCGTGCTGGGCCAGGGCTGCACGATCGGCGAGCACGCGGTGGTGCGGGCGGGCTGCGAACTCGGCGACGGCGTGGTCGTCGACAGCTTCGCGGTGGTCGGCGGCGCGCCGCAGATGCGCGGCGCGGTGCCGCCCGCGGGCGTCGTGCGCATCGGCGCGCGCACCGTGCTGCGCGAAGGCGTGACGGTGAACCGGCCGACAACGGCCGGGGGCGCCACGATCCTCGGGAACGACTGCATGCTGATGGCCAACAGCCACGTCGGCCACGACTGCGTCGTCGGCAACGGCGTGACGCTGGCCAACAACGTGATGCTCGCCGGCTTCGTGAACGTCGGCGACGGCACCTTCGTCGGCGGCGGGGCGGGCGTGCACCAGTTCGTGCGCATCGGCCCCGGCGCCATGATCGGCGGCAACGCGGCGATCTCGTACGACGTGCCGCCGTACGCAATCGCCGCCGAACGCAACCAGATCCACGGCATCAACCTGGTCGGACTGCGGCGCAGCAAGATGCCGAGCGCGGCGGTCGCGGACCTCAAGCGCTGCTACCACGCCGTCTACTGCGGGCCCGGTGACCTGCGCGCGCGCGTGCAGGCGCTGCTCGCCGAGCGCGCCTGCAGCGAGGACAACGCGGGCCGGCGCTTCCTCGAGTTCTTCGCCGGCGGCAAGCGCGGGTTCACGCGGCCGCGGTCGCGGCGCGCCGGGGATGTCGACGTCGCCGGCGGTCAGCCGGCCGAGGCCTGACGGCGTTCGAACGCGATGCACAGCGTGCCGACGGCGAGCACGCCGACGCAGCCGACGACGTTGTACCAGAGGAAGTGCACCTTCCAGGTGAAGTGCACCGCCATCACGGACGCCATGCCGCCGAGCAGGCCGATCGCGCCGGCGCGCGCGCGGGCGCCGGGCACGAACAGCGCCAGCGCGAAGATGCCCAGCAGGCTGCCGTAGAAGAACGAGCCGAAGCGGTTGATCTGTTCGATCACCGAGCCGCCGCCGGCGAAGAACAGCGCCATCGCCGTCGCCAAGGCGCCCCAGAACAACGTCATCGCCTTGCCGACGCGCAGCGCTTGCTGCTCGCTCGCGCGCGGCGCCAGCCACCGTCGGTACAGATCGACGACGCTGGCCGCGCTCAGGGCGTTCAGCGTGCTGTCGATGCTCGACATCGCCGCGGCGAAGATCGCGGCGACGATCAGGCCGAGCATCAGCGGTGGCACGTGGTCGAACAGGAACCGGCAGAACACGTCGTTGGTGTCATCGGCGTCCCTGGCGCGGGCTGCCGGGTCGATCGACCGGGCGACGAGCAGGCGCGCCTCGGCGCGGATCGTGGCGACGTCGCGCACGGCGTCCTGGTAGGCGCGCAGGGCGTCGGGGTCGGAGCGTGGACCGTCCGGAAGTGCGGCGATCTGCGCCATGCGGGTCTGCCGTTCGGCCGTGGCGCGGTCGAACCGTTCCTGCAGCGGCTGCAGGCTCGCGGCGACGACCGGGTCCTGCGCGCGTTCCCGGTGCACGGTCTTGTTCAGCAGCGGCTGGCCGTGCACGGCGAAGAACAGGTACATCAGCACGCCCAGCACGAGCACCAGGACCTGCATCGGCACCTTGGTGAACGCCGACAGCAGCAGGCTCAGCCGGCTGGCGCGCACGTCCTTGCTGGTGAGCAGGCGCTGGGCCTGGCTGTGGTCGCAGCCGAAGTAGGCGAGGTGCAGGAACATGCCGCCGAACACGCCCGACCAGACGTTGTACTCGGCCTCCCAGAAGCTCGGCGTGCCGGCTCCCGCCGCGGCGTCGGCGACCGTTCGCGGCAGCAGCGACTCGTGCGCCGGCACCAGGTCGCAGGCGTTGAGCTTGCCGGCAGCGCCCGCGAGATCGAGCAACTGGCCGATGCCGAAGTGCGGCAGCAGATCGACGAGCAGCAGGCCCAGGATCGCGAACAGGCCGACGACGATGACCGTCATCTGCTTGACGTCGGTCCAGATCACGGCCGAGACCCCGCCGACGAGCGTGTAGAGCGTGGTGAGCCCGCCGATCACCAGCACCGACTCCCACGTCGGCAGACCGAGCATCGACGACAGCGCCACCGACGGCGCGTAGATCACGACGCCCAGCGCGAGGCAGCGCGAGAACAGGAAGATCAGGCTGGCCAGCGTGCGCGTCGCCGGGCCGAAGCGACCCTCGAGGTACTCGTACGGGGTGAGGATCAGGCGGCTGCGGAACAGCGGCACCAGGAAGATGCAGAGCAGCACCATCGCGAACGGCAGCCCGAAGTAGCTCTGCACGAAGTGCATGCCGTGCTCGAAGCCCTGCCCGGTCGTGCCCAGGATCGTGATGGCGCTCGCCTGCGTCGCCATGATCGACAGCCCGGCGGCCCACCAGGGGATCGCGCGGTTGCCGGCGTAGTAGCCCTCCAGACTCTTGGCCGTGTGCGCGCGGCGCAGGCCGTCCCACACGCACCAGAGCAGGAACAGCGTGAAGACGCTCCAGTCGATCCAGCTCATGGGCGGCCCAGGGGGATCTGGTAGTGGTTCGTGAACCACCAGAGCAGCGCCATGACCACGATCGCGAGTCCGCAGGCGACGGCGTAGGTGGCGGCCCAACTGCCGAGCGGCGGTGGCTCGGTCGGCGTGCCCGGTTCGGAGGTGGCCATGCGCGTAGCGAACCGCTTCGTCGCTCCTCGTTCCATGCGCATCACCGCGTTTCGACGCGGTGGCGGGCCGTCGCCGTTCGCCTATGCTCGCCCGCGCCGATGACCGACCCGATCTACGCCGACCTCAACGCCGAACAGGCCGCCGCGGTCGCACACGGCACCGGCCCGCTGATGGTGCTCGCCGGGGCTGGGTCCGGCAAGACGCGCGTGGTCACGCGCCGCATCGCGCGGCTGCTGCGGGACGGCGTGCGCCCCGGGCAGATCCTGGCGATGACGTTCACCAACAAGGCCGCGGCCGAGATGGCGCGGCGCGTCGAGGAGCTGGGCGGCGGGTTCGTGCGCGTCGCGACGTTCCACTCGGCGTGCGCGCGCTTCCTGCGCCGCGACGGCCGGCTGCTCGGCTACCCGCCGGACTTCTCGATCTACGACACCCAGGACCGCGACACGCTGATCAAGGAACTGCTCGCCGACCTCGGCATCGGCACGGCGCAGGCGAAGCCGTCGCAGATCGGGCAGTGGATCAGCAAGCTGAAGAACGCCGCCATGACGCCGGGCGACATGGGCGGCGGCGACGACATCAGCCGCATCGTCGAGCGGGTCTGGACCCCGTACCACGAACGCATGCAGCAGGTCGGGGCGATGGACTTCGACGACCTGCTCGGCGTCTTCCTGCGCATCCTGCGCGAGTTCCCCGACGTCGCCGAACACTACGCGGCGCGCTACCCGTGGGTGCTGGTCGACGAGTTCCAGGACACCAACCGGGTGCAGTACGACCTGCTGAAGTTGCTGTGCCCGCCGCCCGGCAACCTCTGCGTCGTCGGGGACCCGGACCAGTCGATCTACGGGTTCCGCGGCGCCGAGGTGCGCAACATCCTCGAGTTCGACCGCGAGTACCCGACCACGACGATCGTGCGGCTCGAGCAGAACTACCGCAGCTCGGCGAACATCCTGCGCGGCGCGGAGGGCGTGATCGCGCACAACACGCTGCGCAAGGACAAGCGGCTGCGCACCGACCAGGCGCCGGGCACGCCGATCCTGCGCTTCAAGGCCACGGGTCAGCAGGAAGAGGCGGCGACGATCGTCGACGGCATCAAGGCCCTCGCCGAGGAAGGCGTCGGCCTCGACCAGGTGGCGGTGTTCTACCGCGCGCACTGGCTGTCCCGCGGCATCGAACAGGCGTGCAAGGACGCGGGCGTGCCGTACGAGATCGTCGGCGGGTTGTCGTTCTTCGAGCGGCGCGAGATCAAGGACCTGCTCGCCTACCTGCGGGTGCTGGTCAATCCACTCGACGACGTCAGCATGGCCCGCATCGTCAACGTGCCGCCGCGAGGGCTCGGCAAGGCCGGCATCGAGAAGCTGCGCGCGATCGCGTTCGCCGAAGGGATGTCGCTGCGCGAAGTCGTCGCCGAGCCAGCGCTGCACGCCGAGTTCGGGCCGAAGGCGAGGAAGGGGCTGGCGGCGCTGGCCGAGGTGCTGGCACGGGCGCAGCAGGCGAGTGCCGAAGGGGCGCACGGGCCGCTGCGGCTCATCCTCGCCGGCACCGGCTACCTGCAGCACGCGACGAGCTACGGCGATGCCGAGGACAGCACGCGCGAGGAGAACATCGCCGAACTGGTCAGCGACGCGGTCCAGCACGACCAGGCGCCGCCGGCGGCAGCGGGCGACGGCGACGACGGAACCGCCGCGACCGGGCTCGCCGGGTACCTGCAGCACGTCGCCCTGCTGACCTCGGCGGACACCGAAGGCCAAGGGCCGGCGGTGCGGCTGATGACTGTGCACGCGGCGAAGGGCCTCGAGTTCGACCACGTGTTCGTCGCCGGGCTCGAGGAGGGCACGTTCCCGAGCCAGCGCGTCGCCGACGATCCCGAGGGCCTCGAGGAAGAACGGCGCCTGATGTACGTGGCGATGACGCGCGCCCGCAAGTCGCTGCTGCTGAGTTCGGTGCGCGACCGCATGGTCAACGGCGAGATGATGTCGCTGCGGCCGTCGCGCTTCCTGCGCGAGGTGCCCGCCGAGTGCATGCAGAACTTCGCGCCGTCGTGGCGTCGGTACGAGGCCGATGACGACGGGCCGCGCAGCACCGGTTGGAGCGTGACCCCGGATCCCGAAGCGCTGGCGGCGCTGCGCACCGGCACGCGCGTGCGGCACGAGCTGTACGGCGATGGCGTGGTGCGCCGCGTCGCCGGCCGCGCGACGAACGCGCGCGCCGTGGTGCGGTTCGCCGACGGGATCGAGCGCGAGTTCGTGCTCGAGTACGCCGGGCTGAAGCTGCTCGAGGACCTGGAGGCGTGAGCGCGCACGACGATCTGCGCGCGGCGTTCGCAGCGCTCCTGCAGCGCGTCGCGCAGCAGGCGCCCGAACTGCTCGCCGAGTTCGCGCGCACCGCAGCGGCGGCCGTGCCGCCGGCTGCCGTTGCCGCGCCGGCCGGCGACGATGCGCCGTGGCACGGGCTGATCGGGCGCTGCCCGGCGATGCTCGCGCTGCGCGCGAAGATCGGCAAGTTCGCGCCGGCCGAGGCCGCGGTGCTGATCACCGGCGAGAGTGGGACCGGCAAGGAGCGCGTCGCGCATGCGTTGCATGCCCTGAGCCGCCGCGCGCACGCTGCCTTCGTCGCCGAGAACTGCGCGGCGATCCCCGAGACGCTGCTCGAGTCGGTGTTGTTCGGCCACAAGCGCGGCGCCTTCACCGGCGCGATCAAGGACCACCCCGGCCACTTCGTGTCGGCGCACCACGGCACGCTGTTCCTCGACGAGATCGGCGAGATGCGGCTGCCGATGCAGGTGAAGCTGCTGCGCGTGTTGCAGGAAGGCGAAGTGCGCGCGGTCGGCGACGCCAAGACGCGCAAGGTCGACGTGCGCGTGATCGCCGCGACCAACCAGGATCCCGAGGCGGCGGTGAAGGGCGGGCGTTTCCGCGAGGACCTGTTCTTCCGGCTCAACGTGCTGCGCCTGCACCTGCCGCCGCTGCGCGAACGCGGCGACGACGTGCTGCTGCTGGCGCGCGCCTTCCTCGCCGAGGCGGCGGCGAAGGCGGCCCGCACCCTGTCGTTGTCGCCGGCCGCCGAACAGGCGCTGCTCGCCGCGAAGTGGCCCGGCAACGTGCGGCAGCTGCAGAACGAGATGGCGCGGCTCGCTGCGCTCGCCGACGGGCCGGTGGTGGAGGTGCGGGATCTCTCGGCCGACGTGCGGGAAGCGCGAGGGTAGCGCGCATGCCCGACATCGTGCTGGCGACGCAGAACGCGAAGTGGATCCACGCGTCGTTCGGGCTGCGCTGCCTGCGCGCCAACCTCGGCCCGCTGCGCGAGCGCAGCGCGATCCGCGAGTTCGAGATCGCCCAGCGCCCGGTCGACGTCGCCGAGGCGATCCTCGCCGAGTCTCCGCGCCTCGTCGGGCTCGGCGTCTACGTCTGGAACGCCGCGCCCGCACTGCAGCTCGTGCGCATCCTGAAGCAGGTGGCGCCGGAAGTGGCGATCGTGCTCGGCGGCCCCGAAGTCAGCCACGAGACCGACGAGCAGCCGATCTGTGCGCTCGCTGACCACGTCGTGCGCGGCGAAGCCGATCTCGCGTTCCGCGACGTCTGTGCATCGCTGCTCGCCGGCCAGACCGTGCCGCGCATCGTCGATGCGCCGCTGCCACACTTCCACGAGATGGCGTCGCCGTACGACGAGTACACCGACGCCGACATCGCGCACCGCATCGTCTACGTCGAGAGTTCGCGCGGCTGCCCGTTCACCTGCGAGTTCTGCCTGTCGGCGCTCGACGTGCCGGTGCGCAAGGCCGACACCGCCGTGTTCCTCGCGCAGATGGAACGGCTGCTCGCGCGCGGCGTGCGCCACTTCAAGTTCGTCGACCGCACGTTCAACCTCGGCATCGCCACCGCCGCCGCGATCCTGCGGTTCTTCCGCGAGCGCTGGCAACCAGGCCTGTTCCTGCACTTCGAACTGATCCCCGACCGGTTGCCGGACGAGCTGCGGGCGGAGATCGCGGCTTTCCCGCCGGGTGCTCTGCAGTTCGAGGTCGGCGTGCAGACGCTCG
>DDSQ01000088.1 GCA_002343845.1 Planctomycetes bacterium UBA2386
CGCCGCACCTTCGACCTGCCGATGCTGCGCGAGCCCGGCACCTGGGTCGTCGAGTTCGTCGGCAACGGCATCAGCAGCCGTGCCGTCGTGCACAAGGGCGGCCTGCGCGCGGTCGAGCGCACGGCGGCCGCCGGGCAGATCGTGCGCGTCTACGACGAGGCCGGCCGGCACGTCCCCGACGCTGCCGCGTGGCTCGGTAGCCGCGAGTACGTCGCCGACAAGAAGGGCGAGATCCTGGTGCCGTTCACCACCGAACCCGGCGACAAGCAGCTCGTGCTGCGCGCCGGCAACCGTTCGTCGCTGGCGCCGTTCGCGCACCGCGCCGAGGGCTACGAGCTGCACGCCGGCATCTTCGTCGAGCGCGAGTCGCTCGTCGCCGGACGCACCGCGCGCATCGTCGTTCGCCCGCAGCTGCGCCTCGGCGACCGCGACGTCGCGATCGCCCTGCTCACCAACCGCCGGCTCGTGCTGGTGGCGACCGACCTCGACGGCCTGACGACGACGAAGGAAGTGCGCGATCCGACCCTGCTCGACACGCGCGAGTTCGTGCACGAGATCCAAGTCCCCGAGCGCCTGCAGTCCCTGGCGGTCGCCCTGCACGGCACGGTCAAGGACCTGGCCGGCAAGGACGTCGTGTGCAGCAGCGCAACCGCGTCGTTCCCGATCAACGGCATCGACGCTTCGCCCGAGACTGGCGCGCCGGTGCTGCGCCGCACCAGCGGCGGCTACGAGGTCGAGCTGCGCGGCAAGAACGGCGAGCCGCTGGCCGGCCGCTCGTGCCTGTTGCGCCTCTGGCACCGCGACTACCGCGATGCGATCCAAGTCGCGCTGCAGACCGACGCCGAAGGGCGCATCCAGCTCGGCGAGCTGCCCGGCATTCTCGACGTGCAGGTGACACGGCACGGCGGCACGCTGTGTTCGTTCGCGTTGGCGCACGACGCAGTGCGCTGGCCAGCGTCGCTGCACGGACTCGCCGGCGCTGCACTGCGCCTGCCGTGCGCGACTGGCGGCGACCTGCCGCCGCGCCTGCGCTTCTCGCTGCTCGGACACCGCCACGACCACTTCCGCAACCTGGCGATCCTCGACGGCGCGATCGAACTGCGCGAACTGCCGCCCGGCGACTACACGCTGCACGACCACCTGGCGGGAGCGGTCGTGCCGGTCCGCATCACCGCGGGCACCGCGGATGGCGAGTGGCTCGTCGGTCGCGATCGGGTGCTGCGCACGCGTCCGGCGGCGCCGATCCACGTGAAGACGACGGTCGGGGCCGACGGCGACGTCGTGCTGCGCCTCACCAACTTCTCGGCCGATACGCGGGTGCACGTCGTCGCCACGCGCACGATGCCGGCGTTCCCGCTGTTCGCGCACCTCGATGGCGTACCGGGCTACCAACTGACCGCCGCCACGACGGAACGCCTCGAGAGCAGCTACCACAGCGGGCGCCGGCTCGGCGATGAATACCGCTACGTGCTCGAGCGGCGCTTCGCGCCGAAGTTCGCGGGCAATCTGCTCGCGCGGCCGACCCTGCTGCTGAATCCGTGGCAGGTCGACGACTCGACGAACGCCGCGGTCGGCCTCGGTGGCAGCGCAGGTGGTCGCTACGGCGGCCGTGGACGACGCGGTGGCGGGCCCGCAGCGCCCGCGCCAACGCCGGCCTCGCCAGGCGGCGGCGGCGGTGCTGGCACGTTCGCATCGTTCGACTGGCTGCCCGCCGGGGCCGCCGCCCTCACCAACCTGGTTCCCGACGCCAACGGCACGCTGACCGTGCGCGGCGCCGACCTCGCCGATGGCCAGCACGTGCACGTGCTGGTGCTCGATGGCGACCAGGCGGTGTACGTGAACGCGCTGCGGAACGCGGCCACGCCGAAGCCGCGCGCACGCACGCTGGCGCGCGCGCTCGACGGCGCGCAGCACTTCGTCGAGCAGCGGCGCATCGACTTCGTCGCCGCCGGCGCGACGACGAGACTGGCAGACGCTCGCCAGGCGCAGGCCGAAGTGCACGACTCGCTGGCGGGCGCGCACCGCCTGCTCGCGACCGTCAGCCGCGACGCCGAGTTCGCCAGGTTCGCGTTCCTGACCACGTGGCCCGAACGCACCGCCGAGGAGAAGGCGCAGCTCTACCGGCAGTACGCCTGCCACGAGCTGCACTTCTTCCTGTGGCACAAGGACCGCGCGTTCTTCGACGCGGTGGTGCGGCCGTTCGTGCTGCAGAAGCTCGACAAGACGTTCCTCGACCACTGGTTGCTCGGCGACGACCTCACGCGCTTCACGGCGCCGTGGGAGTTCGCGCAGCTCAACCTGATCGAGCGCATCCTGCTGAGCCGCCGGCTCGACGAAGCCGGCCGCGAGGCCGTCGCCCGCGCCGTGCGCGAAGCGCTGGCGCTGCGGCCCACGGATGTCGTGCAGCTCAACCGCCTCTTCGACCTGGCGCTGTCGAGTGAGCAGCTCGAGAAGGTCACGGCGACGCGAGGCCTGCTGGCGTTCGCCGAGGCCGACCCTCGTGGCGACGTGCAACTCAAGTCCTTGGTCGCGCCGTCTGGGCCGGCAACTGGCGGCCTGCCGGCCCCCGAGGCGGCGGCCAAGGCGCCGGCGGACAGGCCCGGTGCAGCCGACGACAAGGAGAAGAAGGACGCCACCCGGAACGAAGAGGCCGCGCGCGCGGGCGCCGAGGTCACCTTGGGCGAGACGCTGAGCGACGAACTGCAGCAACGCGGCCAGGCGCAGCGCCTCTACCGCGCGGTGGAGCCAACCAAGCTGCTGGTCGAGAGCAACTGGTGGCACCGCCGACTCGCGGCGAGCACACCGGACGTGGTGACGGTGAACCGCTTCTGGGTCGACTACGCCAACGCTCCCGCGAACCAGCCGTTCGTGTCGCCGGCGTTCGTCGAAGCCAACGGCAGCTGCCTCGAGATGCTGATGGCGCTCGCCGTGCTCGACCTGCCGTTCGTCGCGGGCAAGCACGAGATCACTGCCGACGGCGATGCCCGCACGCTGAAGGCGGCGTCGCCGCTGCTGCTCGTGCGCAAGGAGGTCACCGCCGCCGAACGTGCCGCCGACCAGGCGCCGCTGCTGCTCGGCCAGAACTTCTTCCGCCTCGACGACCGTTACCGCGTGATCGACGGCGAGCGCGTCGACGCCTTCGTCACCGACGAGTTCGTCGTCGACGTCGCCTACGGCTGCCAGGTCGTCGTCACCAACCCGACCTCCAAGAAGCGCACCGCCGAGGTCCTGCTGCAGATCCCCGCCGGCGCCATCCCGGTGCAGAAGGGCTTCTGGCAGAAGGGCGTGCCGCTGCAGCTCGAGCCCTACGCCACCGCCACCGTCGAGTACGCCTTCTACTTCCCCGGCCCCGGCAGCTTCGCCCACTACCCAGCCCACGCCGCCGAGAAGGGCAGCCTCGCCGCGCACGCCGAGCCCAAGACGCTCGCCGTCGTCGCGTCGCCGACCAAGATCGACGCCACGTCTTGGGAGCACGTCTCGCAGCAGGGCTCGGCCGCCGACGTCCTCGCGTTCCTCGACACGCACAACGTGCACGGCCTCGATCTGTCCCGCATCGCCTGGCGCATGCAGGACCGCGAGTTCTTCCTCTTCACCCTGCAGCGGCTGCGCAGTCGCCACGCCTACGACCACACGCTCTGGTCCTACGGCATCCTGCACCGCGATCCGGCCAGCACGCGCGAGCACCTGCAGCACGACGATGGCTTCGTCGCCACGTGCGGCATGGCGCTGCAGTCGCCGCTGCTCACCTTCGAGCCGAAGGAACGGCGCGCCTTCGAGCACGTCGAGCTCGACCCGCTCGTGCACCCGCGCGCGCATCGCCTCGGCAGCCAGCGCGTGATCGGCAACGACGCCTTGGCGCAGCAGTACCGCGCGCTGATGACGCTGCTCGGCTACCACAGCACGCTCTCCGCCGACGACTGGCTCGTCGTCACCTACTACCTGGCGCTCCAGGACCGCATCGACGAAGCGCTCGCCGCGTTCACCAAGGTCGA
>DDSQ01000101.1:0-26455 GCA_002343845.1 Planctomycetes bacterium UBA2386
TGCAGCCGTTCGGCCTCGGCGCGGGCCGGCGCGCTGCTGCCGTGCGCGAAGATCCCGGCGAGCGCGCGCAGGTTGCCCGTCGTCGCCGGCAGCGTGAACGGCCACTCGGCCTGGCGTGGCCCGGCGCAGAGGTCGGCGAGCGTGGGGCCGCCAGGGATCCTCGCGGCGGCGAGGTGCTGCAGCATGCGGTGCACGTCGGCGACCGGGTCGAGCGGACCGTCGTGCGCGTCGGCGGCCAACAGTCCGGCGGCGCCCAGCACCTGCTGCACGACGTCGCGCGTCGACTCGCGATCGACGTGGCGCAGGTCGACGCGTTCGAGCAGGGTGTGCAGGCACTGGCCGGGACCGGGGCCGCGGGCGAACGCGAAGATGCCGCTGCGCGCCGCGGTCGGCGCGGCCTGAGCTGTGGTCGCGGCCGGAGCGTCGTCGGCGACCAGCGTGGGTTCGTGGCCCGGGCCCGTGCTGATCAACGACGAGTAGCTGTGCAAACCGCGCGCGGTCAGCTGGCGGGTGGGCACGCGAGCAGGTCGCAAGGCGCGCCCGGCGGGGGACGGCAGCCGTGCGATCGTGGCCGCGGCCGCGATCGTGCCGACCTCGATCGCGCCGTTGCTGGTCGCGGCGAGGCGCCTGAGCACGTCGACGGGTTCGTTGGCGCCTTGCAGCAGATGCAGCAGCGCGCTGCCGTGCGCGAGCTTGGCCGTCGGCATGTGCACGTAGCAGCGGCGTCGGGCGCGGGTGAGGGCGACGTAGGTCAGCCGGACCTCCTCGGCCAGCCGTTCTTCGGTCGCTCGTGCATGCAGCGGGTGACTCACGACCAGCCGCGGCACCAGTTCGTGCCCGCCGGCGACGGCGACGACGTCGGGCGAACGGGGCTTCGCGTCGGTCCAGTGGAACGGACAGAACACGATCTCGTACTGCAGGCCCTTGCTGCCGTGCGCGGTCAGGATCTGCACCGCGTCGTCGTCGCTCTCGAGGCGCAACTCGCGCAGCGTGTAGTCGAGTTCGTCCTGCGATTGGCGTTCGTGCTGGAGCCAGGCCAGCAGGCCTTCGGGCGACAGCCGGTGGGCGTGCTCGGCGGCGTGCAGCAGCTCGACGATCTGGCGCAGGTTGGTGAGCCGCCGTTCGCCGCCGTGCCACGCCAGCCACCGGGCATGCACGTCGAGGTCGGCCAGGGCCTGGTCGAGCATCACCACCACGCCGTGACGCAGCCAGGACCGGCGCCAGCCCGCGAGCAAATCGAACGCGCGATCGGCGGCAACGTCGTCGGCGTCGATCGCGACCAGCGCCGCGGCATCGAGACCCCACAGGCGCGTCGACATGGCCGCGCGTACGGCGCCACGATCGGTCGGCTGCAGAACGGCGACCAGGAAACGCTGCAGTTCCTGCAGTTCGTCGGTCGTGAAGATGTCGCCGGCCTTGCCGATCGCCGACGGAATGCCGACGGCGCGCAGCGCGTCCTGCAGGTCGGTGGCCTGGACGTTCTTGCGCGTCAGGACCGCGATGTCCCGGGGCTGCAGTGGGCGGTCGTCGAGGCGCGCGTCGCTGCGCAGCAACCGGGCGATCTCGGCGACGACGTCGTGCAGGATGGCGGCCGTCGCGTCGGGAGTCGAGGTCGGCGCATCCGCTGCCGCGAACACGCGGAAACGCAGCACCGCCTCGCCATCGCCCTGGATCGTGAGTTCGCCGGGCGCTCGCGCCGGGAGCACGGGGCGGGCGACGATCGCCGCATCGACGAACGGCCGATCGCTCACGGTGAAGATGGCGCCGACGGCGCCGACCAGCGGTGCAGCGCTGCGGTGGTTGCGGGCGAGGGTCCACGTGCGTTCCCGCGCGTGCTGGCTGGCCGCGAGGTAGGCGCGGACGTCGGCGCCGCGGAAGCCGTAGATCGCCTGCTTGGGATCGCCGACCAGCAGCAGCAGGCGCTTCGCGAAACACTCCGCGAAGATCTCGTACTGCAGGGCGTCGGTGTCCTGGAACTCGTCGACCAGNNGTGTCCTGGAACTCGTCGATCAGGCCGACCGTGAACTGCTCGCGCACCGCGGCGAGCACGATCTTGTGGCGGTCGGGGTCCATCAGCGCCTGGTGCGTCCGCACGATCAGGTCGTCGAAGGTCCACACCTGGTCGCGTTGCTTGCCGGCCTCGAGGCGCGCGTGCATGGCCTGCAGCAGGTCGCTGCGCAGGTGTTCGCGCCCATCCGCGGCCGCCGCCGCGACGGCGTCGCAGGCCACGAAGAACGGGCTGTCGAGTTGGCTGCGGTGGGGGCTCCGCACCTTGACCCGCTCCTCGTAGTGGCGCGGCGCCATCGCCTCGAGCTTGTCGAGCACCAGGGCCGGCTCGTTCTGGGCGCGTGCCGCGAACGCCGCCAACTCGTCGGCCGTCGGGTCGGTGTCCCGCCACGGCGACCCTGCCCCTTTCCAGGCGATGCTGCCAACGGCCGCGAGTGCTTTGGCGTCGAGTCGTTCGCCCGCCTGGCGCAGGGCTGCCGCCAGGTCGGTGACGCAGCGGGCGACGTCGGGTTCGGCGGGGGCCAGCGCCACGCGTGGGTGGCGGCGCCACAGCCGGTACAGGTTCACGAGCAGTTTCGGCGAGAGCTTGCTGGTGCTCACCAGGGCGCCGAGTGCACCTGGCTCCGTCTCGTAGTGGCTGCGCAGCGCGTCGGCGGCGGCGCGATGCAGCAGCGGCAGCGGGTCGGGCGTGAACTCGACCGCGAACGGCTCGTGGCACTCGAAGGCGGCGTCCTCGAGCAGGCGCTTGCAGAAGCCGTGGATCGTCGTCACGCCGACACGATCGAAGTCGGCGATGGCGGCGCGCAGGATCGGCTCGGCGCCGTCGCGCCGCGCCAGCTCGGCGAAGAACGCGTCGTCGCACGGCCCGTGCACGGCGGCCAGCGTCTTCTGCAGGGCGGCATGGAGGCGGTTCTTCAGTTCGTCGGCGGCGGCGACGGTGAACGTCACGACGGCCGCCTGCTCGAGCCGTTCGATGCGGCGTTCGATCAACAGCCGCAGCAGCACCGCGACCAGGGCGTAGGTCTTGCCGGTGCCGGCACTCGCTTCGAGCAGCACCGTGCCCGGATCGAGCGGCGTCGTGCGTGGATCGAAGGCCCGGATCACGACAAGGACCTCGTGTGCGGTGCCATGGCGTGGAACACGCGCCCGGCCCAGTCCCGGAACTCTGCCGTTGCCAGCGGGTCGCGTTGACGGAAGCACAGCATGTGGTCGCGGTTCTCGCTGTCCGAAGCGCCCGTCATGTTGTGCCGCGGCTGCCACTTGGTCCGCGCCTTGCGGTCGGCCGCCGCCGGGTCGCTGCTGGCCTCGGCCCAGGCGGACGAAGTCGCGGGGAAGAACGGCAGCGGCGCGGTCAGCCCGGCGCGATAGCCGGCGAGCAGCGTGTCGAGCGCTCGTGCTGCGTCGTCCGCGGTGAGGGCCTGCAGGCGGATCGCCTGGTCGCGGGCAACGACGATCGTCTCGGCTGGCCAGGTCTCGCCGGCATGGCGGGCGATCGCCACGACGACGTGCACGATCCAGGCGGCGAGCTGGTCCTTGGCCTTGAGCGTCGCCACGCGGCTGCGCAGCAGACACGTTGCCGTCACTCCGTCGATCTCGCCGCTCAGGCGCACGCCGCCGTGCGTGATGCGCAGCGATCGGGAGGCGGGTTCGCCGAACGTCCGCACCGTCGCGAGCAACGCCTGCACTTCGTCGTCGAGCGTCGCGAACTCGGCATCGCCGGGGCCGGCCACCGGCAGCAGGCCGCTCTGGCGCAGCAGCGCCTTCCTGGCCGCCAGCGGGCGATCGCCGATGCGCGCCAACTGGTCCTGCACCCGCCAGACTTCGAGCGCATCCAGAGCGAAGGGCTCGGTCGTGTCGCTGCCCTCGTCCTCGCCGCGCAGGCGGACGTCGACGACCTCGCGCAGGAAGAACCGGCAGGGACTCTTCCAGAACTCGAGCAAACGCCCGAGCGACAACTCCGGCCCGAGCAGTTCCGCGGGCGGAGCCAGCGGGGCCTGGAACCACGCGGGCTCGTCGTCGGCGCGGTCCGGCAGTGCCCGGGTGCTGGTGCCGTAGGTGAACAGGCGTGCATCGTCCCCGGTGCGGTAGCGGCGGCTCCACGGCTGCAGCGGATGCCGCACCCGCAACAGGTCGCTGGGACGCTGGCCGGTCGCCGCCGTCGTGCAGCTGGCGTCGATGCGCTCGAGCAACGCGAGCAGCAGCACCGAGGGCGCGCATTCGCTGTCGTCCTTCTGCGAGCGACCGACGAAGGTGAGGTGCAGCTTGTCGCGCGCCGCGAGCAGCAGGTCGAGGAACAACTGGCGGTCGTCGAGGCGGACGTCGCGGTCGCCAGGACGTCGCGCGCACGCCATCAGGTCGAAGGCCAGCGGGCGGTGCTGGCGCGGGAACGTCCCGTCGGCGAGGCCGCACACGAACAACAACCGTGCTGGCACCGTGCGCAGCGGCTGCACGGAGGCGACCGTCACTGCCCCGGCCAGGAATCCGCGGGTGCCGGTGGCTTGCTGCAGCGAGTGCGCGAGCCAGTCGCGGACGGCCGCGGGCGGCAGCGGATCGACCAGCGCGGTCTGCGCCGCCAGTTCGCGCATCCGCGACAGGCACGCACCGAGGCGCGCGAGTTCGCCCTCCTCCTCGATCGTCGCCGGTCGGAACAGCGCGGCGATCGTCTGTGCGATCAGGTCGGCCCACGCCGGCAGCGGATGCGGGCGCTGCAGCGCCGGCAGCGCAGCGAACAGCGTCTCGGCGAAGGCCAGGAAGCGGGCGAGTGGTTCGTCGCGGCCGCTGGTTGCATCGGCGACCGGCAGCACGCCCAGCACCAGTTCGTCGCACGGACCGGTGGCGACGCCCAGCAGCAGGCGCTCGAGACCCGGGCGCCAGGCGTTGTCGTCGAAGGGCGGCAGGCGGCAGGACTTCGCCCGGCTCTCGGCGTCGATGCCCCAGCGGATGCCGGCCTGCTCGCACCGGCTGCGCAGCATCGGCAGGTCGGGCAGGGAGAGGCCAAAGCGCCGGTGCACCGCGGGCTCTTCGAGGATGCGGAACACGTCGTGCACCTCGACGCGGTCCACGGCGAGTTCGAGCAGCGCGAACACCGTGTTGCAGAGCGGCAGGTCACGCGCCGGACTGCGGTCGGCGACGTGGAACGGCAGGTAGGCCCGCACCGGCCCGAACACGGCCTGCGCAACCGGCGCGTAGGTCTCGATGTCCGGCACCTGCACCACGACGTCGTGCGGTTGCAGCGTCGGATCGGCGGCGAACGCCGCGAGGATCTGGTCGCGCACGACTTCGAGTTCGCGGTGCGGCGAGTGGCAGTCGTGCACACGCAGCGAGTCGTCGTTCGGGTCGATCCGATGTCGGGGTCGACCGCCGCGCGGCGCCTCGAGATCGCCGATCGACTGTTGCACATGCTGCAGCACCGTCGCGGCCGGCCAGTGGTTCTCGCGCCCACTCATGGCGCCGAGATCGAAGCGATGCACGGTGGTGTCGCCCCGGTCGTCGAGGGCGGCCAGCACGCTGGCGAACTCGCGCGTCTCCTGGGCGAACGCGGCGAGCCACGGGTTGTCGCCGTCGCCGGCAGCGAGTGGTGCAGGCTCGGGCACGAACAGGTGCACCGGCACATGGGCACTGCAGCTCGCCAGCAGTTCGACGAACACCGGCGGCAACGTCGCGGCGCCGAACACCGACAGCCGGGCCGGCAGGGCGGCGCGAGCGCGGGCCGGGTCGGCGAGCAGTTCGCGCATCGCTGCGACGCGGATCGGAACGCTGGCCAGTGCTTTGGCCGGCGCGGCCTGGAACAGCGTCGCGTCCTGTTCGCGCCGGCGGCGCTTGCGCGGGGCCGCGCGCGTGCCCTCGGGCAGCAGCCGACGCCAGAGTCGCGCCTGCCAGCCCGCGTGTGGACCGAGCTCGCTGGTGTCGTCGCCGGCGGACCACCGTTGCAGCAGATCGGGGCGCCAGAGTTGGTAGTCGTCCAGCACGCCCGCGAGCCGCAGGCAGAGTTGCAGCTTCTTGCGGTCGTCGGCGTCGTCGCGGCAGTAGTCGACCGCCGGCTGCAGTTCGCGCGCGGCCGCAGGATCGCCGAGCAGTTGCCAGAGCCGGAACACGAGCGCGTCCTTGGCGAACGGGTCGGCGCGATCGTCGGGACGGACCAGCATCTCGTGGAACCAGGTCCCCACGAACGGGAGCCGCAGGCCGGCCACGATGCCGTGCCGCTCGGCGAGGCTCTGCCGCAGCCAGCGGCCGATGCCCTGGCTCGGCACCACGACGATTTCGTCGACCAGCGGCGGCAGCGGCGCGGCGGCGAGCACCGTCGCCAGCGCCTCGGCGAGATCCTCGAGCCGGTTGCTGGTGTGGACGAACAGGCCCGCCATCGGCGAGACGCTAGCGGTGCGGAGGTGGCGTTGCACGGCCGGGCGCCAGCGGTGCGGGGCGGGTCGGCGCAAACGTCGCCGGCGGTGCCGGCGCGTCGTGGTGATGGTGGTGGTGATGGTGCTGGTGCTGGTGGCCGCCGTCGCTGCCGCCGCAGCACGAAGGTGGGTCGTCGCCGCCGGGCGCAACGTTCGCCGGCGATTCGAACAGGCGCTCGAGGAACGGGCGCACGCCCTGCCGCAGCAGCGACAGCAGGAACACGAGCGCGAGCGCACCGAGCAGGAGCCAACCGCTGCCCGAATGCGTGTGGGCGCCGCTGGTGAACGCGCTGACGTTCGGGGCGGGGAGCACCCAGTTGGCGAGGTAGCCGAGTCCGACGGCGCCGATCCACATCGCCGCGGCGAACACGACGGCGACGCGCGTGCCGTGCAGCCGCGCGAGCACGCCGAAGGTCGTGACGTTGGTCGCGGGGCCCGTGAGCAGCAGTGCCAACACCGCGCCGGGCGACAGCCCCTGCACCAGCAGCATCACCGCGAGCGGGGTGCTGCCCGTGGCGCAGACGTAGAGCGGCATGCCGATCAGGGCGGCGATCGGGACGTCGATGCCGGCGGGCAACGCGGCGATCCAGTCGCGATTGACGTACGGCATCAGCACCGCCGACAGCATGAGGCCGGTCAGGATCCAGGTGGCGGTGTTGTCGACCGCCGGGCCGAAGCCGAACCGCAGGGCGGTGCGCAGTCGTTCGCCGAGCCCGGCGTGCACGGCGACCGGCAGCGTGTCGGTGCCGCCGGCCGCCGGTGGCGAGGGACGTCCCGCCAACGAGGCGACCAACACGCCGACCCCGAGGGCCAGCACCGCTGCCATCCCCACGCGCACGAGCGCGACTTCGCTGCCCATCAA
Source organism: Planctomycetes bacterium UBA2386 (assembly GCA_002343845.1). The sequence continues at coordinate 7,267 of DDSQ01000101.1, forward strand.
CTGCCAGGTCAGCATCACGGCCGCGAGTTCGAGCTCGGGCGTCGCGATCAGGAACGCGATCGCCGCCGCCATGCCCGTGCCCTGGCGGACCAGTTCGCGGTAGATCGGCACCACGCCGCACGAACAGACCGGCAGCGGCAGACCGACGGCGACGCCGCGCAGCGCCTGGCCCAGATGGCTGCCGCGCGTCATCGACCGCAGCCAGTTCGCCGGCAAGAAGGCGTGGCAGAGGCCGACCATCAGGTAGGCGAGCAGCAGGGCCGGTGCGGATTCCATCGCCAGCTGCAGGAACACGTGCGCCGGGCCGCCGTGGTCGCCGGTCGGGAAGTGGTCGCGGATCGTCACCCACAGCACCGCGATCGCGGCAGCACCACCGAGCACCGAAGCGAGGCGGTAGCGCGGGCCTTCGCGTGGTGCCGGCACGTGGGCGTGCAGCACGACGTGCAGCAGCGAGCCGACCAGCAGCGACTGCAGCAGCGAGAGGGCTCGCTGCGACGTGTCGGTGAGGGCGACGCCGCCGACGAAGTAGCCGAACACCGTCGCTCCGACGCTGACGAGCGTGACCAGCACGGCGGCACGCATGCCGAGCGTGCGTGGCACGATCCACCAGATGCCCACGCCTTCGGGGATGCGGTGCAGCACGATCGCCCAGGCGGTCAGTTCCTGCGTGTGGTGATGGCCGTCGTCGGGCAGGTGGCTGTCACCGGCGAGCAGCAGACCATCGAGCGTTGCGTGTGCGGCGATGCCGAGCAGCGCGAGCAGCAGCACGGTGCCGCGCGTGCTGGCGTTGCCGTGGTGCAGCGTGCGCTCCGCGATCGACGGCAGCAGGAAGCCGAACAGGGCCAGCGGCAGCACCATCCAGCCGGCCTGCGCCGCGGACTCCGGGAGCAGGTGCAGCACCGTGAAGCCGCTGACGGTCAGCAGGCAGAAGGCGTCGATGCCGACGGTCGACCACGCATGCGTGCGGGCCGCGCGCACCAGCAGCGGTCCGAGCGCCAACGCCAGCAGACTGAAGAACAGCAGCACCGCACCGAGCGTAGAGGCTGGCGCCACCCGGCGACAGACGCCGGGTGCTCGACGGCGGGCTCAGTCGTCGCCGAGCGTCTCTTGCAGCGCCTGGCGCGCGCGATGCAGGCGGGAGCGCACGGTGCCGATCGGGAGCGCCAGGCGGGACGCGATGCCGCGGTAGTCGAGACCGCTCTCGACGTAGAGGGTGAACGCCGTGCGCTGCTCGGCCGGCAGTGCTTCGAGCGCCTCGTCGAGGCGGTGGCCGAGTTCGTGGGCGTAGGCGTGGTGCAGCGGGTTGTCGCAGCCGGCGTGCAGTTCGCAGTGCGTCGCGGCGCCGTGCTCGTGGTGGCGGCGGCGGCGCAGGGAGCGGCGCAGGTGGCGGGCGCGGAACACGACCGCGCTCACGAGCCAGCCGCGCAGATCGACGGGGGCCTGCGGCTGTCGCCAGAGTGCCACGAGCGCCTCCTGCACGGCGTCCTCGGCGAGGTGGTCGCAGCCGAGCAGGCGCCGGGCGACGGCCTGCGCGTGCGGCAGGTGGCGCGCGAGGTCGGCATCGAGCGGTGCATTCGCTCGGGAAGGGCCATCGCCGGGCATCGTCGCCGCAGGTTAGGCGCGGGCCGCGCGACCGACAAGGTGCGGCCGTTCAGACGGTCGTCGGCCCGTGCGCCTTGACCTTCGCGATCAGCCGCTCGGCGCGCGCGCGGATGGCGTCGAAACGACGGTGCTTCAGGTCGTCGGCATCGAACAGCGAGGCGACGAAGCCCACGCCGAACGCGCCGGCCTGGAACCAGGCGTCGACGTTCTCTTCGGTCACGCCGCTGGTCGGGAAGATGCGGAGGAACGGCAACGGTCCACGCACCGCGCGCACGAACTCCGGACCGTTCGCCGGGCCGGGGAACAGCTTGACGAGGTCGGCGCCCGCGCGGTGGGCCGTCATCATCTCGGTCGGCGTCAGCGTGCCGGGCACCGACACCAGATCGTGCTGGCGGCAGAAGGTGATCACCTGCGGGTCGGTGACCGGCGACACCAGGAACCGCGCGCCGGCGGCCATCGCCTCCTTCGCGTCGTCGACGCGCAGCACGGTGCCCGCACCGACGACGAGCCCGTGGCGTTCGCTCAGCGCGGCGACGTGTTCGAGGCAGTCCGGGGTCGTCATCGTCACCTCGACGATGCGGAAGCCGCCGGCGATCGCCGCCTCGAGCGCGGGGCGCACCACGTCGCGTTCGTTGGTGCGCAGGATCGCGGTGCAGCGGTGTTGGGCGAACGCGGCGAGGACGGCGGCGCGGGTGGGAGGCATCGGTGGTCCTTGGCCGGGCACGCGGAGCGACGTCGCCCGACGGGCCGAGCATAGGAGTGTGCGGCCTCGCGCGCGAAGGTCGCGTCAGCTCTCCGCGTCGTGCTCCCGACCGAGTGGATGCGCGTGGTCGTAGACGTCGCGCAGGCGGCCGATCGAGACGTGGGTGTAGATCTCGGTCGTGACCAGGCGGGCGTGGCCGAGCAGTTCCTGCACGGTGCGCAGGTCGGCGCCGCGGTCGAGCAGGTGCGTTGCGAACGAATGGCGCAGGCCGTGGGGCGTCAGCGCCGTCGGCAGGCCGGCCGCGCGCGCGCGATCGACGACGGTCTGGAACACCCAACGCGACGACAGCGGGCGGCCGAAACGGTTGAGCCACAGCGTCCCGGGGTCGGTGCGCCTGGCCGCGCGCAGCATCGCGGTGCGCGCCGGCAGCCAGGCGGAGATGGCGCCGCGGGCGGGTTTGCCGAGCAGTGCCAGGCGTTCTTTCCTGCCCTTGCCGAGCACACGCACGGTGCCTTCGTCGAGGTCGAGCGCGTCGAGCGACATGCCCGCGCACTCGCTGACGCGGCAGCCGGTCGAGTAGAGCACCTCGAGGATCGCGCGGTCGCGGAGCGCCTGCGGCGACTCGTCGAACGGCTGCGTCAGCAGCAGGTCGACTTCGGCGGCGGTCAGGAACCGCGGCACGCGCTTGCTCGCGCGCGGGCCCTTGAGCAGGCGGCCTGGGTCCTTGGCGATCCTGCCCTCACGGTGCAGCCAGCGCAGCAGTCCGCGCAGGCTCGCGAGCTTGCGCTGGATCGAGGTGGCGACGAGGCCCTGTTGTTCGAGTTCGACGACGTAGGCGCGCAGGTCGTGGCGCGTGATCGCGAGCAGGGATCGCTGGCGCTGTTGCAGCCAGGCGCGGAACGCGCGCAAGTCGGCGCCGTACGCGCGCAGCGTCGCCGGGCTCTTGCGCCGTTCGGCGTGCAGCACGTTCAGGTAGTCGTCGAGCGGATCCGCCATGCGCGAGGAGGGCGCATCATCCCCGCGCACCCGCGTCGGTGCGACAGGGCAGCCGCGCGTGCGTTGTGCGGCGAAGCACGGCCCGGCACACTCGCCCCCGGTGTCCTACCTCGGCGAGACGTGCGCGCTGGCGACGGCCGTGTGCTGGACGATCAGCAGCACGGCGTTCGCGGTGGCGAGTCGGGCGGTGGGGCCGCTGCCGGCGAATCAGTTCCGGCTGTTCGTGGCCCTGCCGGTGCTGTTCGTGCTCACCTGGCTCGTGACCGGCTCGTTCTGGCCGCATGGCGCCTCGTCGGGCCAACTCGGCTGGCTCGTGCTGTCGGGGCTCGCCGGGCTCGTGGTCGGCGACCTCGGCTACTTCTACGCCCTCGCCAAGATCGGGCCGCGGCTGTGTTCGGTGGTGATGGCGTGCTGGCCGGCGTGCGCCGTCGCCATCGAAGCGGGCGCGGGCCGCGTGCCGGGCGCCTGGTCGCTCGGCGGCATTGCACTGACGATGGCGGGCGTCACCGTCGTGTTGCTGCGCAGCCGGGACGGCGCGCACTGGAACCCGACCACCAGCCGCCGGCAGGCGATGCTGGGCCTGCTCGGTGCGGCGCTCGGCGCGGTCGGCCAGGCGGCCGGCTTCGTGTTCGCCGGGCATGCGATGGTCGGTGAGGACGCGATCGTCGGCGTCGACCCGTTGTCGGCGACGCTGGTGCGCATGGTCGCGGCGGTCGTCGGCCTGCAGACCTGGGCGGTGTTGCATCGCCAGCCGATCGCCGTGCAGGTCGTGTTCGGCGATGGCCAAGCGCTGCGCGCCGCCACGATCGGCGCCGTCTGCGGCCCGATCGGCGGCGTCTGGCTGTCGATGATCGCCCGGGCGAACGCGTCGGACGCGGGCGTGGCCGCCGCCCTGATGGCGACGACCCCGATCTTCATGCTGCCGCTGGCGGCCTGGCTGTACCAGGCGCCGATCGGACGGCTCGGCGCCGCCGGAACCGTGCTCGCGGTCGCCGGCGTGGCGCTGTGCTGGCTCGCGCGCTGACGCGCGTCAGGCCGAGCGGCGGCCCATCGCCGCCGCCAGTTCCTGCAGCCGAGCCACGCGCGCTTCGATCGGCGGGTGGGTCGAGAACAAGCGGAACATGCCGCCGCCCGCCAGCGGATTGACGATCGACAGGCTCGCCGTGACGGGCTTCGGGGCCGGCGCGCCGTGGGCGAGCATCTGCTCGCCGTAGGCCTGCAGCTTCTGCAGCGCGCTGGCCAGGGCTTCGGGCTCGCCGGTCAGCTTCGCCGCGTACTCGTCGGCCATGTACTCGCGCGAGCGGCTGATGCCCATCTGCAGCATGATCGCGATCACCGGGGCGAAGAACGCCAGCAACAGGCCGCCGGCGGGCGAGCCTTCGCCGTCCTCGCTGTTGTTGCTGCTGCCGAGGATCGCTCCCCACTGCAGCATGTTCGCCACGTGCTGGATCGCGACGGCCGCGGCCGCGGCGATCGTCGCCACGAGGGTGTCGCGATTCGCCACGTGCGCGAGTTCGTGCGCGAGCACGCCGCGCAGTTCGCGCGGGTTCGCGAGCCGCAGCAAGCCCTCGGTGACAGCGACGACGGCGCGCGCTGGCGTGCGGCCGGTGGCGAACGCGTTCGGCGATGGATCCGCCATGATCGCGACCTTCGGCATCGGCAGGCCGGCTCGGGTGGCCAGGTCGCGCACCATGCCGAAGAGGGCGGGTGCCTGTTGCTCGTCGATCACGCGAGCCCCGCTCATGCGCAACACGATGCGGTCGGAGAACAGGTACGAGCCGAGGTTCAGCAGCAGCGCGATGCCCAGGAAGAACCAGGTCCAGAAGCCGCCGATGGCGCCACCGAGGGCGACCAGCAGCACCGACAGGGCGCCAAGGAGCAGTACAGTCTTGAGTTGGTTCTTCATTCGCGTGGGCAAGTAGGACGGGGGCCGGCCGTGTCACAAGCCAGCACTTCGTCGCGCAGCAGGATCGGCATCGGCCAACCTTCCATCCAGAGGATTTCTTCGCCGCTGGACTTCGGTTTTCTGGAAGAACGGCGTGTGCGGCGGGTAGCGTGCGCCGGCCATGGAATGGCTGAACTACCACCACCTGCGCTACTTCTTCGTCGTCGCGCGTGAGGGCAGCATCGCCAAGGCCGGCAAGATGCTGCACACCAGCCAGGGTGCGATCAGCACGCAACTCCGGCAACTCGATCGTGCGTTGGGCGAGCGGCTGTTCCGTCGGCAGGGGCGCGGCCTCGTGCTCACCGACATCGGCGGACTGGTCTACGGCTATGCCGAGCAGATCTTCGGGTTGGGGCGCGAGCTGCTCGACACCGTGCGCGACCGTCCGAGTGCCGGTCCGCCGCGGGTCCAGGTCGGCATCGCCGACGTCGTGCCGAAGGACCTGGCCTTCCGGCTGCTCGAGCCGTTGCTGGCCGGTGGCGAACGGTGCCGCCTGACCGTGCAAGAGGATCGTTACGACCGTCTGCTCGCCCAACTCGCGGTGTTCGAACTCGACCTGGTGATCGCCGATGCGCCGATCGGCGCCGGGCGCGCGGTGAAGGCGTTCCACCACCTGCTCGGCACGTCCGCGATCGGGGTGTTCGGCAGGCCAACGCGTACGCGCGGGCTCGAGGCGTCGTTCCCGCGATCGCTGCAGGGCCAGCGTTTCGTGCTGCCGCTCGACGACAGCGAACTGCGCCGCGACTTCGACGGCTGGCTGCGCACCGCCGGCGTCGCCATCGAGATCGTCGCCGAGGTCGAGGACGACGCGCTGGCGCGTTCGTTCGCCGCGGCAGGTCACGGCCTGATGCTGGCGCCGACGGTGCTGGCGTCGGACCTGCGCCGCACGCGAGGCCTCGCGCTGGTCGGCGAGGTGCCCGGGGTGAGCGCGCGCTACTACGCGGTCACCGTCGCGCGCCAGGTGAAGAACCCGGCGGTGGCGCGCCTGCTCGACGCCGCGCGCGCGGACCTGTTCGGCTGATGCTCAGGTGCCCAGCGCCGTGAGCAGGGCGTGCAGCCGCGGCAGGTCGTGGTCACCCATGTGGCCGATGCGGAAGGCCTTGCCCTGCAGCGGGCCGTAGCCCTGGTCGATGCGGAAGCCGGAGTCGCGCGCGCGCGCAGCCAGCGCCGCGACGTCGCGGCCGCGCGCGTCGATGCAGCTCACGGTCGGCGAGCGATGCGCGGGCGTCGCGACGAACGGCGCCATGCCGGCCGCGGCGGCCCAGGCCAGCGTCGCGTCGCGCAGCGCAGCGTGGCGGCGCCAACGCTCCGGCAGGCCCTCGGCGGCGACGCGTTGCAGCTGGCGCTGCAGGGCTGCCACCAACGGCACGCACGGCGTCGCGATCGTCTTGCCGGCGTTCGTCTCGCGCAGCGCGCGCGGCAGGTCGAGCAGGAAGCCGCGGTCCGGCACCGTCGCGGCGCGCGCGACGGCGCGTTCACTGGCGGTGTAGACGCAGAGGCCCGGCGGCAGCGCCAGGCACTTCTGCGTGCCGGCGAACGCGAAGTCGAGGCCCCAGTCGTCGAAGCGCACCTCGGCCCCGGCCAGGCTGGTCACGACGTCGACCAGCACGAGGGCTGCGGGCGCTTCTGCGCGCACCACGGCGGCGAGTTCGGCGAGCGGCTCGAGCACGCCGGTCGCCGTCTCGTTGTGGGTGATGCAGACGGCGTCGACGGCGGGTCCCTGCCGCAGCCGTTCGCGCAGCGTTGCCGCGCTGTGGGCGCAGCCGAGCGGAACCACGTCGGCGTCGGTGCGCCGGCCGCACGCGGCAGCGATCTGCTGCCAGCGTTCGCCGAACGCGCCCGCGACGAGGTGCAGCGTGCGCCCGCCCGGCGGCACCAGGTTGCGGATCGCGGCTTCCATCAGTGCGGTGGCGGCGCAGGTCTCGAAGGCCGCGGGCTGCGCGCTGAGGAACACGTCGCGCAGCCGGCGGCAGACGTCCTGGACCACGGCGACGAACGCTGCGGAGCGGTGGCCGACCAGCGGCTCTGCCATGATCGCGCGCAACTCCGCGTCGACCTCGGTGGGGCCGGGCAGGAACAGGATCGCGTGGTCGTCCGCGTCGGCCGGAAGCATGTCCGGCAGCATCACGCGGGCGGCCGCGAAAGCAACGCCGCCAGGTGCGGGGCCTTGCCGAGTGTTCGTCGTTCGTCGGCCGTCAGCAGGTGCGGCAGCACCGGGGCCAGGCTCGGTGTCGCCACGAACACGTCCGCCAGCTCACGCACGCGGCCTCGGCTGACCACACCGCCGAAGCCGACGAAGAGCGCGACGTGGCCGCGGGTCTCGGCGTCGGTGATGCCGTCGCCGACGAACGCGAGCGGGTGGTGCGACGCCGGCAGCGCCCGCAGCACGTCGACCTTGCCGCCGTTGCGCCAGAGCGGGACGGTGCGGTCGAAGTCGGCGTAGGCGCCATCGGGCGTGAAGAGCAGCCGTACCGCGTGCACGTCCGCATCGGCGATGCCCAGGTGCCGGGCCAGGTGGAGCACCGGCTCGTGGAGGCCGCCACTGACGATGCCGACGCGTTTGCCGACGTGCTGCAGCGCCTGCACGACGGCGCGCGCGTCGGGCACCACGCGTTGCACGTACAGTTCGCCGATGCGGCCGAGCTGGTCGCGGCGCGGCGCCAGCAGCCGCAGGCGTTCGCCGTAGACGTCCCCGAGCTGCACTTCGCCGGCCATCGCGCGTTCGGTCAGCGTCGCGATCCGTGCGCGCAGGGTCGGCTCGGCGTCGGCGACCAGTTCGTCGATGCCCTCGATCGAAGTCAGCGTCGAGTCGCAGTCGAAGTAGACCGACGAGAGACGCACCGGGTCCTCAGTGCGCACCCCGGGCGCGCAGGATCACGCCGACGGTGCGCAGCATGATGTTGAGGTCGAACAGGAACCCCATGTTCTTGATGTAGTACAGGTCGTAGCGCAGCTTTTCCTGCGCGTCCTCGATCGAAGCGCCGTACGGGTGGCGCACCTGCGCCCAGCCGGTCAGGCCAGGCTTCACGGTGTGGCGCAGCGGGTAGTAGGGGACCTGGCCCTGCAGTTGGTCGACGAAGTGCGGCCGTTCGGGGCGTGGCCCGACGAACGACATGTGCCCGGCCAGGATGTTGAGGAACTGCGGGATCTCGTCGATGCGCGACCTGCGCAACAGCCGGCCGATCGGGGTCACGCGGCTGTCGTTCTTCTGCGCCCACACCGGGCCCGATTCCCGCTCGGCATCCGCGCGCATCGTGCGGAACTTCACGAGCCGGAAGGTGCGGCCGTCCTGGCCGACGCGTTCCTGGCAGAAGAACACCGGTCCGCGGCTGGTGAGCTTGACCGCGATCGCGGTCAGCAGGGAGAGCGGCAGCGACAGCAGCAAGCCGAGCATCGCGGCGACGAGGTCGAGCAGCCGCTTGCTGACCATCGTCAGCGGGTCCTTGGTGAACCCGCGTCCGTAGATCAGGTAGCTGGGTCGCATGCTCTCGACGGCGAGCTTGCCGGTCAGGCGCTCGTACATCGCCTCGCGCTCTTCGACCTGCACCCCGTCCATGCGGCACGCGAGCAGCGCCTCGACCGGCACGCGGCCACGCCGTTCGCGCAGGGCGACGACGACGCGGCTGATGCCCTCCTCGCTGCAGAGTCGCGGCAGGTCCTCGAGTCCGCCGAGCGCTTTCGGGTCCTTCTCGCCCTGCGGCAGCGGGGGCTGGCCCGGTTCCTGGACGATGCCGAACACCTCGTAGCCCGACATCGGGCTGTCGATGACCATGCGCGCGAGTTGCTGCGCCTCGAGCGACGAGCCGACGACGACGATCCGTTCGCCGAAGCGCCACTTGTAGAAGAACCAGTGGAACGCGTGCCGGAACGCGTAGACGCCGACGAAGGCGATGCCGACCAGCAGGATCAGCTTCCACGTCTCGCTGTTGATGTCGTCGATCCCTGGCAGCACGAACACCGAGCCCGCGACCAGGGACAGGAAGCCGAGCATCACCAGCGCGTAGCCCGCGGCGTGCAGCAGGCGGTTGGCCAGCTCGGCGCGATTCTGCGACGTCTTCCAGTCGTACAGTTCGTTGTAGCTCAGCGACGCCTGGCAGATCAGGGCGACGGTCAGGCTGGTGAGCAGGCCGCGCAGCAGTTCGGGCGACGGCTCGAACAGCAGGAAGTGGCGCGTGCTGAGCGGTGGCGCGCTCGAGCCGACCAAGACGACGCCCATGAACAGCAGCGTCTCGCAGAACACCAGCAGCAGTTTGCGCCGCGGGATGATCTGTTCAGCGAGGGCGGGCATCGGGAGCGGTGGCAGCGGAACGGCGGACTCGTGGGAGGCTGTCGACCAAACGGCGCCTGCGGCTAGAGGCCGGCGGCGACCGTCGTTGCCACCGTCGACAAGAGCAACGCTCCGCAGCGCCGGGAAATGCCACAACGACGGCGCGAGCCCGCCGGTGACGACGGCCACAACGTCGATGCGCAAGGCCCGTGGCACCGGGCGCAAGCCGGGCGCGAGATCGGCGAGCGCGCGCGCCAGGCGATCGAGTTGTTCGGGACGCACGCAGCGCTCGGGGGCAGGATGCCCGGTGCGCGTCTTGACCTCGACGGCGATCCAGGTCGACCCCTTGCGTGCGAGCAGGTCGATCTCGCCGTGCCGCGTGCGCACGTTGTGGGCCTCGACGACCAGGCCCCGCTGCGCCAACGCCGCGGCGGCAAGCCGTTCGCCAGCCGTTCCGGTTCTGCCGCCACGACCGGCCTCAGCCCTTCGCCAGGGTGGACGCGTCATCGCGTTCCACCCGCGCGATCGCGACGCGATCGAAGGTCATGTGCAGCGTGTCGACGCGCAGCGTGACGGTCTTGTCGGTCAGCTTGGCGACCACACCGTGCATGCCGCCGGCCGTGACCACGCGATCGCCCTGCTTGATCGAAGCGAGCAGCGCCTGCTGCTCCTTGCGCCGCTTCTGCTCGGGCCGCAGCACCATGAAGTACATGATGAGCAGCATCGCCGGCATCATGATCCACATCTCGGTGCCGCAGGGGGACTGCGCCTGGCCAGGAGGCGGCTGCTGCGGCGCCCCGGCACCGCTGCCGTTCCCGGGCCCAGCGACCGGCGCGCCGCCGGCCGGCGTGTCGGCGGCCTGCTTGGGTTCCTGCGTGGTGGCGAAGGCGAACGGGACGAAGAAGTGGTTCGGCATCGGGCGGGAGGCTGGCAGAAAAGGGCGAGCAGTATAGGAGCCTCGGCGGTTGCGTTGCAGACAAAGCCCGGCATCCTTGCCGCCCCGATTTGCGAAGGCCCTCGATGCGTGTGCTCGTCGCGATGTCCGGTGGTGTCGACAGCAGCGTGGCCGCCCTGCTGCTGCAGCGGCAGGGGCACGACGTTGTGGGGGTGTTCATGCGCAACGGAGTCGCCGGCAAGTCGGCGCAGGAGAAGTCGTGCTGTTCGGCGAGCGATGCGCGCGACGCGGCCGTGGTCGCGGAGCGCCTCGGCGTGCCGTTCTATGCCGTCGACTACGCGCAGGAGTTCGCCGCGTTGATGGACCACTTCGCGGCGGAGTACCGCGCCGGCCGCACGCCCAATCCCTGTGTGTTGTGCAACCAGCAGCTCAAGTTCGGGCACCTGGTGCAACTTGCTGACGATGTCGGGGCGGCGGCGGTCGCGACCGGCCACTACGCGCGCGTCGTCGGCGGCGAACTGCGCACCGCGCACGACCTGCAGAAGGACCAGACCTACTATCTGTTCGGCATCGAGCGGTCGGCGCTGGCGCGCACGATGTTCCCGCTCGGCGACCTCGACAAGCCGGCGGTGCGCGCGATCGCGGCCGAAGCCGGGCTGGTCACGGCCGACAAGCCCGAATCGATGGAGATCTGCTTCGTGACCAGCGGCGACTACCGCGACGTCGTGCGGGCGCGAGGCGGCGGTGGCCGCGCCGGTCGTTTCGTCGACGTCCGAGGTCGCGAGCTCGGTCGCCACGACGGCGTCGACGGGTTCACCGTCGGCCAGCGCAAGGGGCTGCCCGCGCTCGGCACGCCGCACTTCGTCGCCGCGATCGACCCCGCCACCGGCGACGTGACGCTGGTGCCGCGCGACGGCCTGCAGCGCGACGTGATGTTCGTCGCCGGCCTGCACTGGCTCGTCGATCCGCCGCGCGATGGCGTGCCGCTCGCCGTGCACGCGAAGGTGCGCGCGCGTCACGAACCGGCGGCGGCGACGTTGGTCGCGAACGGCAGCGCTGGGCGCGTGCAGTTTCTGGCGCCGGTCGCTGCGATCACGCCGGGCCAGGCAGCCGTCTTCTACGACGGCGAACGTGTGCTCGGCGGCGGCTGGATCGACGCCAGCGGCTAGCGGCTGGCGCCAACAGCGGAGCGCACGGGTCGGGCCGCGCCGCGCTTTCCCGGGCGCTGGCGTCCGTGCGCTGGAGTGAGTCGTCTCAGACGCTGGTCTTCAGCGACGCGCCGGCGCGGAAGCCGACGGTGCGCGACGCCTTGATCTGGATCGGCTGGTTGGTCTGCGGGTTGCGGCCCATGCGCGCCTTGCGGTTCTTCACCGCGAACGTGCCGAAGCCGACGATCTGGACTTCCTTGTCCTTCTTCAGGCCCTTCTGGATCGACGCGATCAGCGCGTTGACCGCGCGCTCCGCGTGCGCCTTGCTGCACTCGGTGCCGAGCTGCTTCTGGACTTCCTGGACGAGATCTGCCTTGTTCATGTTGCCTCCAACTGGATTGCCACGAGGTGAGTGGCCCAACCGCCCTTCGGTCGAGCACGCGGCCGACTCTACGCAGCCAGAAGGCGCGTTGGCAAGGATGGAATGGGCGCCGAGGCCAGCAGTGGCGCGGGTTGCGCGGCCTCGACCAAGTGGGCGGGCGCACGTCCGAGGGTTTGGCTCAAGCCAGCGTTGGCATCGCGTCGATGCAGGGAGACGACGGGGGCAGCCCGCCCCCGACCCCCGAACTCGACGAGGATGTCATGAGGATCGCGGCCACTTGCGCCACTCTGTTGCTTGTCCTGCAGGCCTGCTCGACGACCGGTTCGTCGGCGGACAACCCGTACCTCCAGCCCAACTCGCTGATGGCGGGTGAGATCACCCGGCGCGTCGAGCAGATTCCCTACCAGCATCGCGACGAGCTGCTGCAGAACCTGCTGTGGCTCGCGCAGACCGGCGAGCAGTCGATCCCGACCCTGCTCACGGGTCTGCGGCACGACGACGCCAAGGTCCGCAGCTCGTGCGCCTGGGTGCTCGGCCGCATCGGGGATCGCCGCACGATCACGAACCTGCAGGCGACGATGAACGACGGCGAGCAGGGCGTGCGCCTCGAGTGCGCGCGGTCGCTGGTCGCGATGGGCGACATCGCCAGGGCGAAGGTCTTGATCGAGGGCCTCGACAGCGACAAGAAGGAAGTGCGCTACATGTGCCACGAGACGCTGAAGACGGCGACCGGGCACGACTTCGGCTACGACCACCTCAACCAGAACCCGACCGAGATGCGCGTGTCGGTGCTGCGTTGGCGGCAGTGGTGGACGGAGTACTCGGGCGACGTGCAGTTCGCGCAGGCCTACCAGCAGCAGCACGGCATCGATGCAGCGCTCGCGGCTCCGGCCGGCGAGATGCGGCCCATGACGACGCCGATGCCCGAGCCGACGCCGATGCCGAACGGCAACGGCAACGGCAACGGCGAGACGGGCGCCAACGGCACGACCGGTACCAGCAGCACGGGTGCGAACGGCACGAACGGCAACCCGCCGTCGAACCCGCCCGGCAGCGGTCGCCCCGACGGCAACTGAGCTACGCCGGTCGACGGCGGCCGTTTCCTCGCTCGGCAGCGGTGCTAGACTGCAGCGCCCTCTGCCGACCCCGAGGTCTCTGCACATGCGCCGTAGTCCGTCCGGCTTCACGTTGATCGAACTGCTGATCGTCATCAGCATCATCGGAGTTCTCGCTGCCGTCCTGCTGCCGCAGGTGATCGGCAGCCAGGACGCCGCGAACTCGGCGTCCGACGCGGCCCAGCTCCGCACGCACGCGACCTGGCACGAGTTCTACAAGCAGCGCCACAATGGCGCGCTCCCGATGGAAGGCGGCGTGCGGTTCGTGTTGTCGACCTGGCGCGTCACGCAGCAGACCGCCGAGGACCTCGACAAGTACTTCAGCCCGGGCGCCCGCGACAACGACGCCCACTACCAGGGGCTGCGCAAGCAGTTGCTGCGCGGCGAGAAGATCTGGCAGGATCTGGGCGGCGTGTCCGGGGACGACACGACGTACGCCGGTCGCGCCCGTGAGCACATCAAGACGGCGACCCAGACCGGGAACGAAGCGTTGCTCGCGAACGCGAACAACGGCATGTGGACGCTGCGCGACGGCACCGTGAACATCCTGCTGTCGAGTGGTCAGGTGCGCAGCCTGAGCTACGACATGATGAAGGAGCTCTACGGACTCGGGGAACGCGACATCGAGAATCCGATCCAGACGCACGGGCCGAACTCGCCGATCCCCGAGTGCCGCAAGCTGACGTTCCCGTGAACGCCAGCGCGGCATGATGGCTGCGCGGTGATCAGAGGAACGCCATCACCGGCACCGCGTAGCTGACCGTGCCGGTCGCCGCCGCGCGGTTGGTGCTGTTGACGATGCGCGCAGTCGGGATCGGCAACGGGCCGGTGGGCGGCGTGACGATCGTCACCGCGTCGCTGAACGCCATGTCGATCGTCGCCAGGTCGATCGAGCCCGACTGGCACCAGATCCGGTAGCCCGGCGGCAGCAGCGGCAAGCCCGTCAGTGTCGCGTCGAGGTTCCCGGCGGTGTTCGGCGCGCCCGGCAGCACGAACCACAGTTCGGTCGAGCTCCAGAACGGACAGTCGGCGCGCAGCGGCCACGGCGTGCCGTCGAGCGTGTTGCCGAGCATCACGAAGGCGCGACCCTGGCCGTTGCCGGTGTCGGGCACGGCGTCGCGAAGCGCGACGTCGAGGCGTGAATTCGCGGCCAGCCGCCAGAACGTCATCGACGCGGTGCAGTCGGTCGTCGAGCCCGGCGCCGGGCAGCCCTGCTGCGTGCGGAAGCCGATCTGCTCGGCGCGGCCGTCGCTGTAGTTCTCGTGCGCGTCGAGGTAGCAGCTGAAGTTCGTGTTGGTACCGTTGGTCGACTGGTTGCCGTGGATGGTGATGTCGACGCACAGCGTGCCACCGTTCGGTGGCATCAGGAACGGGAACTGGTACGGCACCAGCAGTTCGAAGGACGGTGCGGGATCGAGGGCGGGCCGCTGGGTCGGCGGGAACGACAACACGGTGCGCGGCAGCACCACCACGGCGTTGGTCCCGGCGTTGGCGGCGAACGTCGTCGACGCCTGCGTCGGCAGGCGCGGCGAGATCGACAGCGACACCTCGAGATCGCTCTGGAAGCCGTCGACCTGCCCGCGCACGCCGGCGGCGTCGCGACGGTAGGCATGCCCGGTGATCAACGTGCCCGCTGGCACGTCGGCGTGCAGCGTCTGCATGCGCGCGTTGGCGCGCCCGAGCGGGAACTGGGTGAACGAACTGCCTTCGAGCTGAGCTCGGTCGGTGGGGGAAACTGCTTGCTGGGCCACCAGCGGCGTGAGCGGCAGCATGGCGAGCAGCGGCAGTACGAACGGGAGCACGTGCTTCATCTCGACTCTCCTTGGCGACGATCGCCGGGACATCCGACGACGGCGCTCGGTAGTGGTGCGAGCTGGCCAACTTCCCGCACAAAAAACCGGGGCGTGTCGTTGCACGCGTGGGCTCCCCGTCGCTAGCATCCTCGCCCCTCGTCGACCTCGCAGGCAATGCGGTGGGGGATGGGCAACCCGCAACGACCAAACCAAGGCAGCACGCGAGCCCTCGGGGCCGGGCTGACCCTGGCTGTGGCAGTCGGGTTGTTCGCCTACGGCGGGCTGTGGCTCGATGCGCAGTTCGGCACCAAACCCTGGTGCCTGCTGGTCTGCGTCGCCTGCGGCATCGTCGGTGGCATCCTCCACCTCATCCGCGTGCTGGCGCCCGAGATGTGGCCGTTCGGCACGTTGCCGAAGGGCCCGCCGCCCGATTCGCCCTGACCCCTACGCATGTCCGTCGCGCCGATGCCCGCAGGAAGCACCCCCGCCGCTGGCGGTGCGTGCACGCGTGACCTGACGGCGATGCTCGTTGCCGCGCTGCTGCGCGGAGGGCTCGTGGTGCTGCTCGCGGCGGCGCTGGTGGGTGGCCTCGTGTTCGGACCGCTGGCCTGGCTGCCCGACCCGGTCCTGCCGTTCTATTGCGGCGGCATCGGGCTCGCGCTGGTCGCCGGCATGCTCGCGCTGGTCTTGCACGGGCGCTTCCTCGACCCGAAGGCCTCGGCACCGTTCGGCCACGACGCGCGACTGCTCGCCGGTCGGCTGCAGGGCCTGCTCGCCGCCGCGTTCGCCGCGAAGCTCGGCGTGCTGGTGGTGGCGTTCTTCGTGCTCCGGCAGTTTGGCGCGAAATTCGCCGACACCGCAACCTTTTGCATCACGTTCGCCGCCGCGGCCCTGCTCTACCAGCTGGTGACCGCGGGCGTGCTCGTTCGGCAGATGCGGCCGCAGAACCGCGTGGTTCCCGGCTCCTCGCCGACCGGAGGCCGCTCGTGAAGGCCTGCCCGCGAACCCCTTCTCCGTCGTTCCGATCCATGCCCAGCAAGCGCTTCCTGCTCCTGGTTTGCCTGCTCCTGCTGGCGCTCGCCGGCGCGCCAGCACTGCGTGCCCAGGGTGGTGGAGCGCCGCAGGCACCCGCCGCCGGCGCTGGTCACGCGGGCTCGACGCTCGAGATGGCGAGCGGCGACTTCTTCAAGCATCAGTTCTCGCACAGCGTTCCCTACCCGATCTGGGGCTTCACGAAGGACGCCCAGGGACGTGCCCACGTCGGCCCGCTGACCGTCTACAACGTGCAGCCGTGGCAGTGGATCTGCCTCGGCCTGATGCTCGCGGTGTTCCTGCCGGTGCTCGGCAGCTTCCGCAGCGGCCGCGCCTCGTGGTTCACGCGCGTGATGCGCGGCTTCTGCCTGTGGGTGCGCGACGAGATGGTCTACTCGGTGATGGGGAAGGAAGAGGGACGCGCCTTCGTGCCGCTGTTCCTGTTCATCTTCTTCTTCGTCGCCTTCCAGAACGTGATCGGCCTCGTGCCGATCGTGACCTACACGGCGACCGGCACGCCCTACGTAACCGGCGCCCTGGCGACCGTGACGCTCGTGCTGATGCTCGGGCTCGGCATCAAGAAGAACGGCCTGTCGTTCTTCAAGAACCTCGTGCCGCACGGGCTGCCGGTGCCGCTGATCCCGATCATGTTCGTGATCGAGCTGATCAGCCTGTTCGTCAAGCCGTTCGCGCTGACGATTCGTCTGTTCGCGAACATGCTCGCCGGCCACCTCGTGATCGCGTCGGCGATCGCGCTGATCTTCCTGTTCACGAAGATGCAGGGCGGCGCGATCACCAGCTACCTGACCGTGATCCCGTGCGTCGGCATGGCGATCTTCATCTACATCATCGAGGCCTTCGTCACGCTGCTGCAGGCCTACATCTTCACGTTCCTGAGCATCAACTTCATCTGGCAGTCGATGCACCAGGAACACTGATCCGATCGCTCTTCCCCAAACCTTTCCCTCGCTAGTCAGTTCAGGAGAACCCAATGCTCGCTTTCTTCCAGGATGCCGCCAAGGACCTCGCCACTGCTTCGAACATCGGTGTCGGCATCGGTGCCGGCCTCGCCGCCGGCCTCGCGGCCATCGGTGCCGGTCTCGGCATCGGCCGTATCGGTGGCTCGGCCGGTGAGGGCATCGCCCGTCAGCCGGAAGCCGCCGACGCCATCAAGGGCAACGCGCTCGTGCTCGCGGCCTTCGTCGAAGGTGTCGCGCTGTTCGCGGCGGTCATCGGCCTGATGCTCGCCACGAAGTAGTCCGTCGTTGTGCCACCCCGCTTGCCGGAGCCCGCGGTTCCGGCCGGCACCCTGACGCCCGGAGGCCCCCGTGTCCGCATGCTCCTCGTCGCTCCTGCTCGCATCGCTGCTCGCCGGCGGTGACGAACCCCGTCCGCTCAACGCGCTGCTCGAGTTCGCTCCCGGCGCGATGATCTGGACGCTCATCGCGTTCGTCCTCGGCCTGCTGGTGATGTGGAAGTTCGTCTACGGCCCGATCACGACTGCGCTCGAAGCGCGCGACCGCAAGGTCGAGGACGCGATCACCGCCGCCGAACAGGCGCGCAAGGACGCCGACGCGCAGATGCAGCAGGCCCGGGCCGAGCTGCAGAAGGCGCAGGAGAACGGCAAGCGCATGGTCGAGGAAGCGATGGCGCGCGCCGAGCGGCAGGCTGCCGAAGCGGTGCGGGTCGCCGACGAGCGCGCCAAGGCCGAACTGCAGAAGGCGCGCGACACGATCGCCGCCGAGAAGCGCCAGGCGCTGCAGGAGATCAAGGCGCTCGCGGTCGACCTGACGATCGCGGCCACCGGCAAGCTGCTGCAGCAGGAAGTCGACGCCGGCAAGAACCGGCCGCTCGTGCAGCAGTTCGTCATGGCCGCCGACAAGGGTGGGCGATGAGCCTGCTGGCCAAACGCTACGCCCGGGCCTTGTTCGCCCTGGCCGACGAGCAGCGCGCGGTCGACGCCGTGGGCAACGACCTGCAGGCGCTGCACGCCGCCATCGCCGATCCGGTGGTGGAAGCGTTGGTCACCAGTCCCGACGTCACGGGCCCGGAACGGTCGGCGGTGCTCGACAAGCTGTGCGCGGGCAAGAGCCCGCTGCTGCGCAGCGTCGTCGGCGTGCTGCAGCAGCGGCGCCGCCTCGACGTGCTGCTGGCCCTGCAGCCGGCCTACCGCGCGTTGGTGATGGCCGCGCGCGGCGAACTCGAGGGGACCGCCGAGTCCCCGCACCCGCTCGGTGCCGACGAACTCGCGGCGCTCACCGCACTCGCCGGGCGCCTGTCCGGCAAGAAGGTCCACCTCACCGTCGCCCTGCGCCCCGAACTGCTCGGCGGCGTGCGGCTGCGGCTCGGCAACGTCCTCTACGACGGCTCCCTGCGCAGTTCGCTCGACCAGCTCGAGCAGAAGCTGGCGCAGGCCGCCGTCTGATCCGCATTCCCAGACTCACTCTTCCGCCCGATAGACCATGGATCTCAAACCATCCGAAGTCGCCACCGTCCTGAAGTCCGAGATCGCGGGCTTCGCCGGTCGCATGCAGAAGTCCTCCGTCGGCACCGTGCTGATGGTCGGTGACGGCACCGCCCGCGTGCACGGCCTCGACGACTGCATGATGAACGAGATGCTCGACTTCGGGAACGGCATCTTCGGCGTCGCCCTCAATCTCGAAGAGGACAACGTCGGCGCGGTGCTGCTCGGCAGCGACACCAAGGTCAAGGAAGGCGACACCGTGCGCACGACGGGGCGCGTGATGTCGGTGCCGACCGGCCTGCAGATGTGCGGCCGCGTCGTCGACGCGCTGGGCCGCGCCGTCGACGGCAAGGGCGAGATCAAGTTCGCGCCGAGCGACTTGCGCCCGATCGAGGGCCGTTCGCCGTCGGTGCCCGAGCGCCAGCCGGTCAAGGAACCGCTGCAGACGGGCATCAAGGCGATCGACTCGATGATCCCGATCGGCCGCGGCCAGCGTGAGCTGATCATCGGCGACCGCGGCACCGGCAAGACGGCGCTGATCGTCGACACCTTCATCAACCAGAAGTCGACCGGCGGTGGTGATCCGAAGAACAAGGATCAGGTCATCTGCATCTACGTCGCCGTCGGCCAGAAGCAGTCGACCGTGAAGGCGGTCGTCGACAAGCTCGAGAAGTACGGCGCGATGCCGTACTCGATCGTCGTCTCGGCGCCGGCGTCGTCGGAAGCGGCGATGCAGTTCCTGTCGTGCTATGCCGGCGCCTCGATGGGCGAGCGCCTGCGTGACGAGGGCCGCCACGTCGTCATCGCCTACGACGACCTCTACAAGCAGGCCGTCGCGTATCGCCAG
>DDSQ01000101.1:26537-28822 GCA_002343845.1 Planctomycetes bacterium UBA2386
TCGATCACCGACGGCCAGATCTTCCTCGAGTCGTCGCTGTTCAACGCCGGCCAGCGCCCGGGCGTGAACGCCGGCATCTCGGTGTCGCGCGTCGGTGGCTCGGCGCAGATCGGCGCGATGAAGAAGATCTCGGGCGGTCTGCGCATCCAGCTCGCGCAGTTCCGCGAGCTCGCCGCGTTCGCCCAGTTCGGCAGCGACCTCGACAAGACGACGCAGCAGGCGATCACGCGCGGCCAGCGCATGACCGAGCTGCTCAAGCAGCCCGAGTTCCAGCCGGTGCCGGTCGAGGAGCAGGTCGTGATCCTCTACGCCGGCAGCTCGGGCCTGCTCGACAGCGTGCCGCTCGCCCGCGTCGCCGACTTCGAGAAGAAGTACCTGGCGTTCGTGCGCAGCAGCCACGCCGACGTGTTGACGGCCCTGCGCACCGAGAAGAAGTGGACCGACGCGCTGCAGAAGAAGTGCGACGAGATCGGCCAGAAGTTCCGCAGCGAGTTCCTGGCCTGATCCCGACGCGCCGACCCCACACCCATCCGTAGCCCATGGCGAACCTCAAGGAACTCCGCGGCCGCATCAAGTCGGTTGCCAGCATCGCGCAGATCACGCGGGCGATGGAGATGGTCGCGTCGATGAAGCTGCGCAAGGTGCAGGCGAAGGCGCAGAGCTTCCACCCGTACGTCGACGAGATCCGGCACCTGATCGAGGCGATCGCCGCCAAGGTCTCCGGCGAAGGCGACGTGCCGCTGTTCCGCTCGCGCGAGGTGAAGACCGTCGGGTTCTTCGTCGTCGCGTCGGACCGCGGCTTGTGCGGCAGCTACAACAGCAACCTGCTGTTCGGCCTGAAGAAGGTCGTCGACGGGCTGCAGGCAGCGGGCAAGCAGGTCAAGTTCTGGGTCTACGGCAAGAAGGCCTACGCCTGGCTGACGCGCCGCGGCTTCCAGGTGGAGCGCTTCTTCGTCGAGCCGCCGCTCGACAAGGCCGACTTCGCCGCGGCCAAGCTGGTCGGGCAGGCGTTGGTCGACGCGTTCACTGGCGGTGCGGTCGACGAAGTGCGGCTCTGGTACACGCGCTTCCAGTCGATGATCCGCTTCGTGCCGACCGATGCGCCGTTCCTGCCGATCCGCAGCATCGCCGTCGGCGAGCAGGCGGGCGGCAAGACGTTCGCGCAGGACTTCCTGATCGAGCCCGACGCGACGACCGTGTTCAACCGGCTGCTGCCGCGCTACCTCGAGACCGTCGTGTTCGACGCGATGCTGCAGTCGCTGACCAGCGAACACGCCAGCCGCCGCATGGCGATGAAGGGCGCGACCGACGCCGCCGTGCGCATGCAGAAGGGCCTCAAGAAGGTCTACAACCGCGCCCGCCAAGAGAACATCACCAAGGAGCTGCTCGACATCGTCGGCGGCGCCTCCGCCGTCAGCTGAGCTGACTCCGACTCCGACCGCATTCGCTACCGAGGACAGAAGACGTGACGACCGCGACCCAAGTGCAAGGCAAGATCCTCCAGGTGTTCGGCCCCGTGGTGGACGTGCAGTTCCCCGAAGGCCACGTGCCGAACCTCTACAACGCGATCACCGTCGTCGACCAGCAGCGTGGCATCGACCTCGTGCTCGAGGTCGCGCAACAGCTCGGCAACGCCTCGGTGCGGTGCGTGGCGATGTCGTCCACCGACGGCATGAGCCGCGGCATGCCGGCGACCGACACCGGTGCACCGATCTCGGTGCCCGTCGGCGACATGACGCGCGGCCGGCTGTTCGACACGCTCGGCCGGGCGCTCGAAGTGAACGTGCCGCACCCGCGCACCGGCAAGCCGATGCCGCCCGTCGCGGTCAAGCAGACCCTGCCGATCCACCGCGCGGCGCCCAAGTTCGAGGAGCAGCAGGCGATCACCGAAGTCTTCGAAACCGGCATCAAGGTCGTCGACCTGCTCTGCCCGTTCGCGAAGGGTGGCAAGATCGGCCTCTTCGGCGGTGCAGGCGTCGGCAAGACGGTGCTCATCCAGGAGCTGATCCGCATCACCGCCGTCGAGAAGGGCGGCTTCTCGGTGTTCTGCGGCGTCGGCGAGCGCACGCGCGAAGGCAACGACCTCTGGCTGGAAATGGCCGAGGCCGAGTACACGGACGCCAAGGGCCAGAAGGCCTCGGTGCTCGACAACGCCGTGCTCGTGTTCGGCCAGATGAACGAGCCGCCAGGCGCGCGCCTGCGCGTCGCGCTGACCGGCCTGACGATGGCCGAGTACTTCCGCGACCAGGAAGGCAAGGACGTGCTGCTGTTCGTCGACAACATCT
>DDSQ01000166.1:0-2355 GCA_002343845.1 Planctomycetes bacterium UBA2386
GAGGCTGTACGCGGCGTACTCGAGATCGCCGCAGGCGAGCGCCTCGGCGTGTGCCTCGCGCAGGCCGTCGAGGGCGCACTGCAGCGGTTCGCGGTAGTGGCGCACGTAGCAGTTGAACAGCGACAAGGTGCGCTGGCGCCCCTGGCGCGAAGGGCGCGCCGCCTCCAGTGCGAGTGCCAGCGTGCCGGCGCGGTAGCCCTCGTCGATCGCGCCGAGCACGCCGCAGAGCACGCCGCCGAAGCCGGCGAGGGCCTGGGCGCTGGCGTCGGTGTGGCCGTGGCGCAGCGCGAGCTCGACCTGGCGCGCCATCACCAGCGGGCGCAGGGCGGAGCTGGAGAACTTGACGATGCCGAACATGCCTCCGAGCAGCGCCTGCGCGGCGAGCACGCGTGGCTCGGTCGCTGCGGGCATGTGCAGCAGTTCCTCCGGCGCGGTGTGGCGGATCAGCAGGCGGGTGCGCAGCAGTTCTGCCGCGATGCGCAGGCGGCCGGGCGCCGCGGGAAGATGTACGCCCAGACGCGCGAGGGTGTCGCGCGCGATCTCCAGCCCGGCGCCGAAGCGGTTGTGCGCGACGTGGGCCTGGATGCGGATCTGCTCGCAGCGTACGCGGTCGAGCGGAGCGTGCGCGTGCTCCTGGGCGGCATCGAGCAGGGCCTGCATGCGCTCGCCGTCGCCGCGGCTGTTGGCCGCATCCGCGGCGGCGAGGTGCAGGTCGAGGCACAGCCGGTGCTGCGTGCGCCAGGCGTCCGCGGGCAGCGCGTGGAGGCCGCTGTCGAGATAGTCGAGGGCCGACTCGAAGGCGGCGGATTCGCGCGCGCGCAGCCCGGCGCACAGGTTGAGGGTGGCGAGCGCGATGCGTTCGTCGGGGTCGTCGATGGCGCTGCGCGCGAGGTTGAGGTGGCCGGCGATCTCGAAGACCCGGCGGTCGAGCGCGCCCGTGTCGAGGTTCTGGCGCAGCAGGCGGCCGACGCGCAGATGGAGCTGCTCGCGCGCGTCGTCCGCGAGCAGCGAGTAGGCCGTCTGCTGCACGCGGTCGTGCGCGAAGCGATAGCGCGCGCGCCCGAGACGGTCGCGCTCGGGGCGGTCGCCGTCGTCGAGCGGCACCACGAGGCCCTCGCCGAGCGCCGGCACGAGGTCGTGCGCGAGCTGGCGCGCGCGCCCCTCGGCGACGATGGACAGGGTCTTGAGGTCGAAGGTGCCGCCGATGCAGGCCGCCAGCGGCAGCACCGCGCGCGTGCGTTCGGGCAGGCGGCGCAGGCGCTCGACCATGAGCTCGACCACGTCGGTGCTGAGCGCGCGCGCGCGGATCGCCGCTTCGTCCCATTCCCAGCGTTGGCCGTGGAAGCGGATCAGGCCTTCCTCGTGCACCGCGTCGAGGAGCTGGTTGAGGAAGAACGGATTGCCCTGCGTCTTCTCGTGGCAGGCTTCGGCCAGGCGCGCGCATTCGATCGGGCTGCAGCGCAAGGTGTCGGCGAGCAGCTGGCGGACCTGCGCGAGGTCGAGCGGCTGCAGGCGCAGTTCCACCGGCGGCAGCGCGCTCCTGCGCAGGCGCTCGACGAACCCGGCGAGCGCATGGCCCGGCCCGATCTCGTTGTGCCGGTAGCTGCCGACGAGCAGCAGGCGCGGCAGCCCGGCGTGGGTCGCGAGCGACTCGATGAGTCCGAGCGAGGCCGGGTCGGCCCATTGCAGGTCGTCGAGGAAAAGCGTGAGCGCCTGTCCGGGCTCGGTGAGCGCGTCGATCAGGCGCGAGAACAGATGCAGGCGGCCCTGCTCGTCGAAGCGGTGCTGGCCGGCCGGCGACGTGCCGGCGTCGGGCACGACGAGGCCGAGTTCGGGCAGCAGGCGCACCAGCGTGCCGAGGTAGCCGCCGAGCTGCTCGCGCAGACGGCTGCCGAGGGCCGCGAGGCGTTCGCCCGGCTCGGTGAGATGCTGACGGACGAGCTCGCGCAGCGCCTGCAGCAGCGCGGAGTGGGGTGGGTTGCGGCGGTACTGGTCGAACTTGCCGCTGGCGAAGTGGCCGTGGCGCTCGAGGACGGCACGGCGCAACTCGTGCACCAGGCTGGACTTGCCGACCCCGGTGTAGCCGCTGATCAGCACGATCGCGCGCCCCCCGGCGGCGCACGCCTCGACCCGACCCTCGAGTTCGGCGAGCTGGGCCGTGCGGCCGTAGAGCCGCCTGGGCACCTGGAAGCGCGCGGAGACGTCGCGGCTGGCGAGCACGAAGTCGTGCGCCGCCGGCTGTTCCCGCCGCTGCAGGCACTCGCGCAGGTCGTGCACGATGCCGTGCGCCGACTGGTAGCGCTCGGAGGCGTCCTTGGCGAGCAGCTTCAGGACCACGGCGGAGACCGCCTCGGG
>DDSQ01000166.1:2376-2724 GCA_002343845.1 Planctomycetes bacterium UBA2386
GCGAAGGGCGGCTGGCCGGTGAGCAGCTCGTACAGGGTGGCGCCGAAGCTGTAGTAGTCGGTGCGGTAGTCGATCTCGCGGTTGATCCGCCCGCTCTGCTCGGGGGCGAGGTAGGGCAGGCGATGTCCCGCCAGCTGCGGCGTGTTCCAGTCCGCCTGCTCGCGCAGGAAGCGCGTCGCCATGCCGAAATCGACCAGCAGGGGCGCGCCGGACGGGGTCACCAGGATGTGGTCCGGATTGATCTGCTTGTGGATGACGCGGGCCTCGTGCAGCCGGCCGAGCAGCTCGCACACCCGGATCATCAGCGCCAGCCAGTCGTGCCATTCGCGGCTGCCGGGCCGCATCGCC